>JAYUXQ010001157.1:0-2855 GCA_043752905.1 Nannocystis sp.
TGCCCGAGGGCTGGATGCCGGAGAGCACCCGGGGGGAATTCGCGGCGAGGGCGGTCATGGTCGGGTTCGTTTAGAACATGCACATGGGGCGGTGTTCGATCGGCGATGGAGAGGGCGGGCTAGCGGGTGACGCTGAGTTTTTGGCGGTCGGCGTGGTGGGTGAGGGCGAGGTCGCAGAGACGGGTGAGGACTTCGGTGTAGCCGAGGTTCATGTGGCCGAGCAGCTTGGGGTACATGCTGATCGAGGTGAAGCCGGGCATGGTGTTGATCTCGTTGAGGTAGGGGACGAGGGTGTCGCGGTCGACGAGGAAGTCGACGCGGGCGAGGCCCTTGCAACCGGTCAGGCGAAAGGCGCGGAGGCAGATGGCCTGCATGGCGGTGACGAGGTCGTCGGGCAGGGAGGCGGGGATCTGCAGGGTGGCGACGTCCTTGAGGTACTTGTTGTCATAGTCATACCAGGTGCCAGGGGGCAGGCCGATCTCGCCGGGGCCGCTGACGATCGTCGCGTCGTCGCCGTTGCCGAGCACGGAGAATTCGATCTCGCGGGCGTCGACCGCTCTCTCGACCAGCAGCTTGCTGTCGTAGCGGGCGGCGAGGGCGAGCGCGCGGACGAGGTCGTCGCCGTCGACGGCACGGCTGACGCCGACCGAGCTGCCCTGGTTAGACGGTTTGACGAAGCAGGGGAAGCCGAGGCGCTCCTGGACGGCGTCGACCGTGGTCTGGCGATCTCGCATGGTGTCGAGCGCGCGAGCGGTCAGCTCGATCCACGGGACGACGGGGACCGGCGGGCTCTGGTGGTGCAGCAGGTGCTTGCACAGGGCCTTGTCCATGCACAACGCGGAGGCGAGCACGCCGCTGCCGACGTAGGGCAGGCCGAGCACCTCGAGCAGGCCCTGGAAGGTGCCGTCCTCGCCGTGCGGGCCATGCAACACCGGGAACACGAGGTCCGGCCCGAGCGCGCGCAGGTCGTGGACGGGCTGGCCGTCGCCGACGATCGCGGCGAGCGACTGGTCGTCAGGGCCGGTGCGCCAGCCACCGCCGCGGCGGATGCCGAGCAGGACGGGGGTGAAGCGCGCGCGGTCGAGGGCGGCGAGCACCTCGGTCGCGCTGCGGAGCGAGATCTCGTGCTCCGAGCTGCGCCCGCCGAAGACGAGGAGGAGGCGTTGGGCTGCTGGCATGGGTGCTGTAAGCTACCAACGCCGCTGGCGCCTGGCGACTTCCTACGGGCTGCGATCGAGGTGGCCGAGCAGCGCGAGGACGACGCGGTCCTGCAGGCGACGGTGACTCTTCGCCGCGCCGCCGCCGTTGATGAGGACGCTAAAGCCGAGAGCGGCGCGACCGTCGGCGCTGGCGGCCACCCCCGACAGGGCGCTCACGCCGGAGATCGTGCCGGTCTTGCCGCGTACGCGGCCGTCGCTGCCGGTCATGCGCCGGCTCAGGGTGCCCTCGCCGCCGGCGCTGGCCAGGGTCGGCATCAGGGCCGCGGCCGGCGAGCCCTCCTCGCGGGTGCGGGCCAGCAGAGCCACGAGGGCGCGCGGGCTGACGCGACCGTGACGGCTGAGACCGGCGCCGTTCTCGAACTCGAGGTCGGCGCGGTCGAGGCCCAGCGCGTCCCACAGCGCGAGCACGGCGGCGCGGCCGGTCGCCCATGAACCTGGCTCTCCGGACATACGCCAGCCGAGCGTGCGCAGGACCTGCTCGCTGGTGAAGTTGTTGGAGAACTTGAGCGAGCTGGCGAGCACCTCGACCAGCGGCGCGGAGAAGTGCGTGGCGACCTCGCGGGCGTGGGGGCCGGCCTGCTCGCGGATGACAGGGAGTGGGATCCACTCGTCGTCGTGCGCCTCGACCAGCTGATGCAGGACCTCGGCGAAGGCGTGGCCGGTGAACAGCCCGGGGTCGGCGATCCGGCGCCGGATCGTGACGGGGGCGTGGCCGGCGGGCAGGGCACCGTCGACCTCGATCACGGTGAGGTCGTCGGCGTCGCGGCTGGCGACGTGCAGCGGCCGACCGCGACCGGTGCGGACCTCCCCTTGCAGGCGCAGGTGGGCGCCCGGCGGGCCGAGGTCGATGCTGGCGAGTTGACCGGGTGTGGTCGCGCGGATCGTGACGACCGCCGTGTTGAAGGCGAGGGACAGCGCGCCGCTCGGGGCGGTGTAGCTGGCGCCGTCGCCCTGTGGGCTGTAGCCGGGGCCGTGGTGCTCCGGCGAGAAGGCGCTGTCGTCGACGGCGATCCGCCGGACACCGTGGTGCGCGCCGGCGGCGATCACCTCGCTGGCGAGCGCGTGGAGGTCGGTCAGTTGCAGGCTCGGGTCGCCCTCGCCGACGAGCACGAGGGTGTCGTCGCGACGAAGCACGCGCGTGCGAAACCGGTAGCCGGGGCCGAGCAGCTCGACGGCTGCGATCGCGGTGACCAGCTTCTGGTTCGAGGCGGGGTTGTAGCGCTCGTCGCCGTGATGGTCGAAGAGGGTGCGGCCGCTGTCGAGGTCACGCACGTGCACGCCGATCCGGGCGCCGCCGACGCGACGCACGACCGCGGTGAGGCGATGTTGCAGGGCCTCGAGGGTCGGGTCGCTCGCAAGCGCGGCGTCGGCTGGCCTCGGGCGGTCACGCAGGGACGCGAGGCGACCGGCGATCTCGGCGGCCCAGTCGACGTCAGCGAGCGCTGACGTGGGGACCCCCGTCGCGGTTGACCTGTCCGAAGGGACAGCTTCGACCGGGACCGCGGCGGACAGCGCCGGCAACTCGCCCGGGGCCATCGGACCGGCGGTCGCGAGGCCTGCGTGGGCGGCGATCAGGGCGAGGAGAAAGCTGGCGATCTGCGGGAGCGGGCGGGCCACGGCGCGAGCCTCGAGGGA
>JAYUXQ010001158.1:0-2855 GCA_043752905.1 Nannocystis sp.
AAACCGCAGCCCCTGCGCGATCGCCCTCGCGGACGAGCAACGGCGATACCCGCCGGAGTGCAGCGGCGGCATGCTCTCGAAGAACACGTCCTGACCCTTGAGCCAGGTCGCGTCGACCCACACGGGTGTCACGGGCGCGGCCGATCGCGCGACGCAGCGCTCGATGAACGTCCCCATCGTCGGCAGCGCGCCGGCCACATTGTAAAACCCTGAAAGCCGCGCCTCGATCACGCGGACCAGCCACGCCGCGAGGTCGCGCGCGTCGACAAAGGGCAGCGTCTCCTGCGGGCCGCCGGGTACCAGCATCTCGCCGCCCTCGCGGGCCCGCCGCGGGGATCGTGTCGAGCCGCGTCGCCTCGGTCCACGGCTCCGGTCCGCGATCGGCGTAGACCGAGGTGCTGGAGATGTATACATATTGCTCGACGCGATCGGCCAGCAGCTCGCAGGTGCGCTGCACTGGCCCCGGCGCCTTCGCCCAGGTGTCGACGACGACGTCCCATCGGCGGGGCCGCATGCGAGCAGCGCCGCGGCCGCGATCACCGGCAGTAATTTATCGTCGTACATTGTCGGTCGTCACCCGCGCAGACCGCGATACTTGAAGCGGATCGCCAGCGACTCGTCGAGCGCGAGCAGGCGCTCGAAGTTCACCTCGCGGCCTTGCAGCGGTAGGCTGACCGGCACCGGCACCGCGCCGTCGCCGAGCGAGCCGGTGTTGGCCTGGGACACCGCCTGCTGCGTGACCTCGGGGTTGGCGGTCTGTACATAATTCATGTCCTCCACCGGGATGGGATTCGACAGCCGCTTGACCCGGCGCAGCGTGCCCTCGACGGTGAATTTACGGACATGCGCGTCGAGCGGGGCGTACACCGTCCAGGCGACGTAGGTGCTCGGCGCGTCGGGGCGCGGCAGCTCGGCGCTGAAGCTGCCGCGGCCGCGGCCGCTCGGCGCCACGCCGGCCTCGACGTACACGATCTCGACCTCGAAGGCTGCCAGCTCGCCGCCGGTCGCCTGCGAGCGGACCAGCGGGATCATCACGCGCGCATCGCTGGCCCGCGCCGGCTGGACCGCGCGGCCGCCGACCGACGCGCTCCACAGCTCGGCGCCCCTGGGCAGCGCGAGGCGCAGGAACTGGCGCCGGTTGTTGCGGATCCTGTACTTCACCGAGGTCAGGCGCCGGCCCTCGGGCGTCCACATCGTGCGCGCGCGGGTCTCGTCCAACAGCGTCACGAGCACGTCGACGTCCTCGTGTTGCGCGGCCGTCAGCGGGATCTTCGCGTCGTCGCCGAGGTACTTGTAGCCGAGCAGCACCGGCTGGCTGGTGATCCCGAGGATCGCGGCCGGCAATGCGCGCACGTCGACCGGCGTCGCGTTGCGGACCTCGCCGGCCTTGATCTCGAGGTTGCCACGCGACTCGACGCCGACGAAGCCCTTGACGCGGTCGACCCCGACCGGCGCCGCGATCGGCGCCGCGAGGGCCTCGGTCTTGCCGATCACGCGCTCCATCTCGAAGCGCAGCGGGTACACGCCCTTCGCCGCGTAATTCAGCGTCACGGTCAATGTCCCCTCGGGGTCGAGCTTCCAGTCGCGGATGCCGTTGCCGATCACGTCGAGCATCTGCATGCCCTTCGGGACCCTGAGCTGGAGCCGCTCGACGCCGGCGAACAGGATCGTGTATTGCACCGTGGTCGTCGCGCGCATCAAACCATCGCCGATGCCGACCAATGTATGCACCTCGGCGAACACGCGCGAGGGCTGCTGCGCCGCCTTTGGGATCTCGCGCTGCCACTGGATCGCCAGCGAGCCGGTCGAGGGCAGCGTCGCCTCGACCACGCGCCTGTCACCGACCACCTTGTCCGACTGCAGCTTGGCGTTGGTGACCGTGAAGTCGAGGTCGTCGCGCGCCGGCACCGACAAAACGGCAGTCGTCGCGCCCGCCGGCACCAGCTGAAAATTGAGGCCGCTCGCGCCCTCGGCCGAGGTGACGGCGACCGCGAAGCTCAGGTCGAGGGTCAGCGCGCCGCGCTGGGCGGTCACCAGCGTGTAGTAGCCATTTTCAATGATGACATCGGCCTCGGCGGCGCCGATCTTGGCCGACTCGAGGGCGACGGTGGCCGGCAATACGGGCACCTTGACGTACCCCTTGCTGCGCAGCACGTCGATCCGCAGCTTCGCGGTGAAGACAGCCGCGTAGGGCTCGCCGTCGCGCAGCTGGACCTCGCCGTGGTAGCGCGCGGACGAGATCGCAAAGTCGATCGGCGCCTGCGTCTCCTCGGCGCGGTTCTTCTCGTAGAGCTTTAAAAATTCGTCGAGCTTCATGATCACGCGCTCGGGCTCCTGGGCGTGCGCGACGGGGCTGGCGAGCAGGATGGCGAGGGCTGTGATGAGGCTGCGCATGTCTATCCTTCGGGGCATATCGAGGAGTGTCAATCGCGGGAGATCCGTGGTTCGCGGGCCGAGATGTCGACCGCATGTTCGGCGCCCGGGGGCAGCAGGGCGCGCTCGTAGAGCACCGCGGCGCCGAGCGTCGGGACCACGACCGAGAGCGCCGAGGCGGTCACCACCGGCGCGGCCAGGCCCCCCGAGGTGTCGTCGTCGCCAGGCTTGAACCTGGTATCCACGGTGTCCCCGGCCCGGATCGTGCCGCGTTTGCGACTCGCTCGAACCGAAACTTCGGCGCTGCCTGCGGCCCGCGCCTGCCGTCTCTCGCGGCGCGCAGCGAGCGACTGGCGCGCGCGCCCGGGCAACCCGGCGCCCATCAACGTGACCGCCGAGAAGTCGCGACTCGTGCCGCCCACCGGCGTCGTCACGGCCGGCGGCGCCAGTGCCTCGGGCCTCGGGGACCCGGACACGCCAGC
>JAYUXQ010001159.1:0-2853 GCA_043752905.1 Nannocystis sp.
AGCGGTACGACCAGCACCACCCGGTTGATCGTATCGTGGACCTCGCGCCACTCCGGCCCCGGGAGCCGCTTGAGGTCCTCGGCGAGCGCCCCGGTCAACCACTCGGTCCGCTCGTTCGACCAGGTCACCGGCGTCTGCTGCACGTCGAGCTTGAAGCGCTCGGGCGCCAGCCCGTGGCTGCTGGCCAGCGACCACCGACGCAGCGGCGGCCCGCCCGGCAACAACTCCGCCAGCAGCGACGCGACCAGCTCGCTGCGCCGCTGCGCGAGCTCCCGGTTGCGTTCGCCGGTCCCGTCATGGCTCGCACGACCGATGACCAGGATCTGTCGGGCCAGACGCAGCGTATGGACCCGTTTGGCCAGCTGCGTGCGATAGATGCCGCGCACCGTCGTCGTCGCCCAGCGACCGGCCGGGTCGGGTCGGTCCGCCGGAAAGTGCACCGTGAACACACCGGGCAGCTTGCCGAGCAGCTCGACGAAGTTCGGGTCGGACGTGCTGATCTTCTCCCAGCTCGCGACCTCGCAGTCGTCCAGAGACGCGCCCGGGAGATCCTGCTGGCCCTCGCACTTGCGACGCAAGGCCAGGACCGCCGCCTGAACCTCGGCTGCGCGACACAGCGGCGGCGCCAGAGGCAGCTCGTCCGGCGCCACGCACACGTCCGCGAAGCACTCGAGGCCCGGCGCACACAACGTCCCCGCACACGCCGACCCGGGCCCGGCGCGGGCCGGGAACCGCAGCCGCTCGCACCGGCCCGCCACGCAGTGCTCCGGCGACCCACAACCATCCGTCCCGTCCAGACGCGACGCGTCGCACGGCCCGGCCGACCCGACCACGACCGGACCGTCGACGACCGCCACCGCCGGCATCCGCGCGACATACAGCGCGGCCGCTGCGACCAGCGGCCCAAACAGCCCCAGGGCGCACAGCGATCCGCGTGCTCGCGGTGTGAGGTCGAGGACCAGCGGCGTCACGCGGCCTCCTGACAGCGGCGCTGCGCCAGGCAGCCGACGATCGCCCGCAACGAGGTCTCGGTCAGCCAGTCCCCGAAGCCCGACATGCGCCGCGGATCCACCCTGTCGATCACGAGTCCACCCGGCGCGCTCGCCAGTCCATGCCGCGCCGCCAACGCCGCGTGGGACCGCAGCACCGGGTCCGTGCGCGGCGGATCCGTCGCACACGCGAGCAGCGGATCCGCGTCGAGCCCGAGCTCGGTGACCGCGAGCGCAGCCGCGTCCGCCGTTCGCCCGCCGGCACGCTGCCATTGCAGGTCGAAGAGGGCCCCCGTCACGAGGACACCCGCCCCCGGGATGCTGCGTTCGGCGCACTCGACGAGGCGCGCCGCGAGACAAGCGAACGACTCCCCGGGCCCGTCACATCGCCCCGAAGGCAAGTGCAGCAGCTGCAGCTCGGCGGCGACCTCACGACGGCTCGTGGCGACGACCCGCGTCACCTGGCGATAGATCTGCCGACTCGTCGCCGACTCGAGATCGATCCACAGCAGCACCGACACTACAGGGTCGTTCGGTCCCGAGTGCTCCGGCCCGAAGCGGATCGCCTCCGGGAGCGATACCGGGGCCCCACAACCATCGTCGACGCAGCCCGCGTCTCGCGGCGCTGCTCGCTGCGGCGAGGCCCTCATGACCAGCCACAGCGCCGCGACCGTCATGACCACCATGACCGCCGTGAACGCCACATACACCCTGCGAACCCCGGATCGTCGTGAGACCGTGTCTTTCATCTCCACCAATGTCTCTGTCTATAACGTCGACTGCTCCGCCGCAACGCCAGCCCGAGCACCCCAAGCCGTGTTGGGCGCCCTCCACCCCCGGTTGCGGCCGCCCCGGCGCCCCCGGCGACCCAACTACGGATCGCCGATCCCAACAACTCTTGGCGTCCGGCCCCGCCCGGATGCGATATCCACTGTGTTGCACCTTCCTCGAAAGGCCGCCCAATCATGACTGACTACACCTCCTATCCCCAATCTGCCGAGCAGTATCATCATATCACGGACGCACCTCGCAGCGCGTCCCCCGCGGACGCCCCCGAGCGCTCGCTCGAGGCTCTGCCGGCGACCCCTCCGTTCATCCGCCGGATCGGTCGCCTCACCCTCGCCGTCACGCGGGGACCGGAGTCGGACAAGACCATCGAACTCCTGGGCCTCGCCGGGGCCTCCTCGCAGGTCCTGCGCGGCGGTCAATCCCCCGTCGGCGACATCGTCCTCACCGACCCCCAGGTGGCAGGTGCCCACTTCGACCTCGAGCTCGACGACGCCGGCGTGCTCCTGCGCGACCTCGACACGCCCGGTGGGGTATCCATCGCCGGCGTCAAGATCCGCGAGGCCCGCCTCTCGGTCGGTGACAGCTTCGTGGTCGGCGAGACCGAGCTGCGGCTGGTCAGCGCCGAGAGCACCGACCTCGCGCTGCCGATGATCGATCACTTCGGCGAGCTCTATGGTCGCAGCCCCGCGATGCGCGGCCTGTTTCGTGACCTCGCCGCGCTGACCGGCCGCGGCGACCGACTCGGCGTGCTGCTCTGCGGCGAGCCCGGGACCGGCAAGGAGCTCGTCGCCCGCGAGCTCCACGCCGCATCGATGCGCGGGCGCCAGCCCTTCGCCGTCTTCGACGCCGCCGGAGCCCCGCCGGAGCTCGCCGCCAGCCTCCTCTTCGGACAGACCCGCGGCCTCCTGACCAGCCCGGGCTTCGACCAGCGCGGCGCCCTCGAGGCCGCCGACGGCGGCACGCTCTACATCAAGGACATCGACGCCCTCCCCCCTACGGTCCAGCTGCAGCTGCACCGGGCCCTGCAAGAAGGCGCCGTCACCCGCGTGGGCGAGCAATCTCCCCGCCCGGTCGA
>JAYUXQ010001160.1:0-7064 GCA_043752905.1 Nannocystis sp.
TCGGGCACCGGCTGCGAGCTGCACTGCTCGCCCGAGTACGACCACGTCCTGTGCGACGACATGGTCGCCGAGACCTGCGAGGGCGGCAGCTTCTGCGTCGAGGGCGGCTGCGCGCCGCTCAACGCCTGCGACGCCGCGGCGCTGCTGCAGCGCTCCGAGGGCTGTGACTTCTGGGCCGTCAAGACGGAGCTGACCCCCGAGGCCAAGGGCGCCTGCTTCGCCGTGTTCGTCGCCAACACCGGCACCGCGCCCGCGCACCTGGGCGTCGCCTACGGCGAGGAGCCGCTGGCCGTCGACAGCTTCGCGCGGATCCCCAAGAACCAGGGCCAGGCGCTGACCTTCGAGCCGTTTAGTAATGCCGCGGGGCTGCCGGTCAGCGAGGTCGCAATTCTTTTCCTGTCCCGAGGGCCAGGTCCGTCCCCCGACTGTCCAGCACCGCCCGCGATCGCCGAGGAGACCCAGATCGCAGGCACCGGCCGCGGCGAGGCGTTTCACCTCACCAGCGACGTCCCGGTCGCCGCCTACCAGATGCAGCCGTTCGGCGGCGGCTCCGCGGCGTTCGCCGCCGCCTCGCTGCTGCTGCCGACCAGCGTCTGGGACACCAGTTACATCGCCGTCAACGCCGGCCCCGCGGGCCCCTCCGGCACCCCACTGTTGACCTTCATCGCCCGCGAGGACGACACCCACATCACGCTGCACCCCAACGCGACCGTCAAGCCCGGCATCGGCGTCAAGGGCGGCCCCGCTGGCGTGCCGCTGACGTACAAGATGGACCGCGGCGAGAGCCTGCAGCTCAACCAGACCCAGGAGTTGACCGGCTCACCGGTGCTCGCCGACAAGCCCTTCGCCGTGTTCGGCGGCTCGACCTGCCTCAACATCCCGATCGACGCCCACGCCTGCGACGGCGCCAACCAGCAGATCCCGCCCGTGCGCGCGCTCGGCAACGCCTACGCCGCCGTCCGCTACCGCGACCGCGTCGTCGGCAAGATCGAGTCGCCGCCATGGCGCCTCGTCGGCGCCGCCAAGGACACCACCCTCGTGTGGACCCCCGCCAAGCCGCCCGGCGCACCGAGCACGCTCACCCTCGGCGAGGTCGCCGACTTCAACGCGACCGGCCCGTTCCACGTGCGCAGCCAGGATGGCGACCACCCGTTCTACGCCTCCGCCTACATGACCGGCGGCCAGGCCTTCAACGGCGCCGGAGACCCCGAGTGGGTCAACCTCGTGCCGCCGGCGCAGTACCAGAAGCGCTACATCTTTTTCACCGACCCGACCTACTCGGAGACCGAGCTGGTGGTCGTGCGCCGCGAGGAGAACGGCGGCTTCGCGGACGTCGTCCTCGACTGCGCCGGTCCGCTGGTCGCCTGGAAGCCGCTGGCGCCCGGCCTCGAGTGGACCCGGGTGCAGCTGGTGACCGGCGACTTTAAAAAAGTCGGCGAGTGTGCCAACGGTCGCCACGAGATCCTCAGCGACAAGCCCTTCGGCGTCACCGTGTGGGGCTGGGGTTCGGCCGCGAGCGAGCTCGTCTACACCAAGTTCGTGTCCTACGCATATCCGGCCGGCGCGACCATCCGGTCGATCAACACCGTCCAGATCACCGAGTGACCACCTGTCCTTTCGGTCAGAGTCTCAGCGCCGTCGACGACCAGCCCGCCGTCGAGCGCCCGCCGGCCTCGCCGAGCGCCAGCTCGTCCTCGGCCCGCCAGCGCGCCGCGACCACCGCCCCTGGCTGCCCTGCGGGGGGGTTCATGCCCCGCGCGAGCAGGCGCTGGCCCTCGGTCCGCAGCTGCACCTCCCAGCGGTCGCCGAGGCACGCGACCCCGTCGAGGGTCACCAGCGCGCGCCGCCAACAACCTGTCGGATCGGGCATGTCCTCCGGGACATCCCCGACGACCAGCCGCTCGGGTCGCAACCACCGCCCCGGCTCACCGGGCACCGGCGTGAGGTCGCCGAGCAGGCGCGCGCTCGCCATGTCGGGCGGCCGTGCATACAACGTCGCCGGGGCCCCCTGCGCCAGCACCAGCCCCTGATCCATCAATACCAGGTGGTCGGCGAGCGCCAGCGCCTCCTCCGGCTCGTGCGTCACGTGCAAGAACCCGATCTTTCGCATTTGCTGGGTCTCCTTGAGCAGTCGCCGCAGACCACCGCGCAGCGGGCGGTCGAGGGCCGCCAGCGGCTCGTCCAATAACACCATCGTCGGCGCCCCCGCGAGCGCCCGCGCCAGCGCGACCCGCTGCCGCTCACCCCCCGACAACTGCGCCGGCCGCCGCGCGTGCAACCGCGGCGCCAGACCGACATCAGCGAGCAACGCCAGCACCCGCTCGCGGAGCACCACCCCGCCGACCCCCGCCAGTCGCGGCGCAAACGCGACATTTTCCCACGCGCTCAGATGCGGGAACAGAGCATAGCCCTGAAACAGCGTGTGCACCGGCCGACGTTCAGCGGGCACCTGGGTGATGACCTCGCCGCCCAGGACGACCTCACCGCGGTCGGGTCGCTCGAGCCCGGCGACCACACGCAGCAGCGTCGTCTTGCCCGAGCCCGAGGCCCCCATCACACACGTATACGCCGACAGCGGCAGCGACAGCGTCACCCCCTTGAGCGCGAGCGCCCCGCCGTGCGCGAACGCCTTGTGGATGTCTCGCAGCTCGAGCGCGCTCACAGGCTCCACATCGCCTGGACCCGCTGCCGGACCTTACGCCGCGCCTCGGTGTATCCCGGCAGGCCGCGGATCGACGCGAGGAGGGAGCAGCTGTCAGTCCACTCGATGTCGATGAGCACGCGGTCGGCCGCGTCCTGAAAATACTTCAGCGCGTCCTCGGGGTACCCGCGCGACGCGTAGATCTCGACCGCCGTCTGACACATCAGCGTCGAGAAGCGCGGGCTCGGCGAGTTCTTGACCAGCTCGGTCATCAGCGCGTCCAGATCCTCTTTACTGAATTCTCCCGCCAGGCAGCGCGCATAGCTGATGACATAGCGCCCGAAGCCGTCGGCGTGATCGTTCTTCAGGTCCTCGGCGATGTCGCGCACCGTCTCGAGATCGCCGAACCATCCCGCCACCCTGAGACGAAACTGGATCATCGGGCTGCGCATCCGCGAGTTGCGGTCGACCATCGCCAGCATCCGCTCGCTCTCCTCGCGCCGGCCATGCAACGCGTGCACGCGGGCGATGTCGAACAGGCTCATCACCATGCTCGGCTCGAGGTCGTGCGCCAGCTTGGCCCGCTCGAGCCCCTCCTTGATGTTGCCCGCCTCGCACTGCAGCTGCGCCAGGTACTGATGCGCGTGCGCGTAGGTCGGCGCGATCTCCAGGGCCCGCACCAGCGCCTTGACCGTCTCGCGCCACTCCCCGAGCTGCGCCCCCAGCATCGCCCGCGCCAGGTACGTCTCCGCGAGATCGGGCGCCTCCGCCAGCGCCCGCGCCACGCTCTCACGCGCCTCCTGCTCCCAGTCGCGTGGCGGCTCGTCGCCAGCGAACGAGGTCGGCAGGAACCACGCCCGCAGGCACGCGATCGCGTGGCACGCGATCGCCGGGTCGAGCTGCGGCGCCATCGCTATCGCCTGCTCGAGCAGCTCGATCGCCCCGTCGGGGCCGGTCACATGAAATGCCAGCAGCTGCCTGCGCCCGCGCAGATACAGGGCGATCGCCTCGGCCGGCGCGTCCATCGAGCTCGCCGCCGTGCTCAGCTCGACCCGCAGCGCCTCCGCGATGCGCTTGCTGATCCGGTCCTGCAGCTCGAACAGATCCTCGAGCCCGCTCTCGAAGCGGTCGCTCCACAGCTGCGTACCCGTCGCCACCTCGACGAGGCGCACCGCCACCCGCACCTGCTTCGCGCTCGCCTGCAAGGTCGCGTCGACCACCGCTTCGACCCCGAGGTCCTTGCCGACCGCCCGCGGGTCGCGCTCGTTGCGAAACTTCGCCGTCGCCCCGCTGCCGAGCACCCGCAGCCCGCGCGTCCGCGACAGCACGTCGATCAGCTCGTCCGTCAATGCATCGCCGAGGTAGCTCTGATCCGGCGGGCCAATATAGCGAAACGGCAGCACCGCCAGCGCCCGCTCCGCCGTCGGCACCGGCGCCAACGGCCGCAGCTGCCGCAGCTGCGTCATCCCTGGCCCGCCTGTCATCCCTGGCCCGCCTGTCATCTCCGGCCCGCCTGTCATCCCCGGCCCGCCGCGCGTGCCGTTTTGCGTCAGCCCGGCCTGCGTGTACGTCCCCGGCGCCGCCGTCGTCACCACCCGCGGCTGCGTCGGCGTCAGGTTGCTGTACGACACCGCGGCCGCCCCCTCGGCGAGCGCGCTCATGCCGAGCATCGTCATCGTCGGCACGCCGACCAGCGGCTCACCCGCGGCGAGCAACCACGCCCGCAGCCGCTCGGCCACCGCGCTCGCGCTCGCGGGGCGCTCCGCCGCCTGTTGTGCCAGGCAATGCAGCACCAGCTCGGCGAGCGGCGCAGGCAGCCCCGGATGTGTCGAGCGGGGGTCCGGCGGCGGCTGAGTCAGGCGGGCCAGCGCCGAGGCCAGCGGCGTCTCACCGGCGAACGGCAGCGTCCCCGTCAACATCTCGAACATCATCAGCCCGAGCGCATAGATGTCCGCGCGGACGTCGACCGGCGTACCCGCGAGCTGCTCCGGCGCCATGTACAGCGGCGTCCCGACCACCCCCATCGTGCGCGCCCCGGCCCCCTCGTCGCTCAACGCCCGGGCGATGCCGAAGTCCGTCAACACCACGCGACCGCTGCGCTCGATCAGCACGTTCGCCGGCTTGAGGTCGCGATGTACCACGCCCGCGGCGTGCGCCGCCGCCAGCCCCTCGCACACCGACAATGCGACGCGCGCCGCCCGGGCCGGCTCGAGCGCGTGCTGGCGTCGCCTGCCCGCGGCGTCATGGGCCTCGCCGTCGTCCTCACCCGCGCGCAGCACATCCTGCAGCGTCGTGCCCTCGACGAACTCCATCGTGATGTAGTGCGCGCCGCCCTGCTCGCCCATGTCGTGCGTCCGCGCGACGTTCGGGTGCGTGATCCTCCGCGCCAGTCGGACCTCGCGGCGAAACCACTCCATCTGGTCCGACGCGCCGGTCACCGACTTGTCGAGCACCTTGAGCGCCACGACGTCCCCGACCATCACGTCGAGCGCCCTGTACACCGTGCCCATCCCGCCGCGCCCGACCTCTCGCTCGATCTGATAACGACCCGCGTAGAGCCCCGACACCGGCGCCTTCTCGCGGGTCGAGGACACATCGGTGTCGCCCATCAGGGTCGCGTCAAGGGGGTCGAACTCTTTGACCACGGGGGGCGTAGACTAACAGAGTGCGCCTGCGCCCGGCAGCCTCCGCGACCGTCGTCACGTGCGCCGTGTGACGCGTCAGCGGGCCGCCCGGGCCCTGGTCCAGACCGCGAGCCACACCGCCCCCACTGGCGCCAACGCCAGCCCCAGCGCCCAGCGAGGCACGACGTCGACCTCCCCGCCGCGCGCCACGATCGCCATCCCGACCGCGAGCGTGCTGCCGCCGGGACCCGCGGTGAATGCCGGCACGCTGCCGTCCGCGAGCGCGTGGGCGAAGCCGACGAGACCGAGTGCGACCCCCGCGGGCGCGAGCAACGGCCACCAGATCCGCAGCAGCCGCGCCATGGGTCCAGCCCCGAGATCGCGCGCGCCGTCGACCACCTCGCGCTGCACCGCCGCCACCGCGAGCACGGCCCCCGCATACGCGAGCGCCACCCGCATCGGTAGCAATCCCAGCAGCGTCAACGCCGTCCCCGGCCCGAGCCCGAGCAGCCGCCCCGCCGGCAACATCAACGCCCCGTAGACCACCGGCGGCAGCGCGAGCGGCAGCAACAACAGCGCCGCGACCGGGTCACGTCCGGCCTGCAGCGGTCTTCGTAGCATCGCCAGCGCGAACCCCAGCCCCGCCGCGATCGCCCCGCACGCGAGCGTCGACATCAGGCTGCGGACCAGCATCCCGCGCAGCAAGGCTGCGCCCGTCCCTCCGCTCGCGCCGCCCGAAAGGCTCCCGAGCAGCCCGAGCAGCGGCGCGACCGACAGCGCCACGCCGCACCAGCCCATCACTTCCAAGTTTCGTCCGGGCCGACGATCACCGCCGCTGCTCTCGCCCGCGAGCCCGGCCAGCGCGCGGGCCATCGCCAGCGCGCACGGGACCGCGACCGCCAGCATCACCGCGACGATCGCCAGGGCTCTTCGCGGGTTGGCCTCGCTGAGCACCGCGTCCCGAAGCAGCAGCGCCAGCGTGTAGATCTTGCCACCGCCGGCCAGCTCGAGCGTCGTCACGTCGCCCAGTGACACCAGCGCCGACCACCCTGCCGCCAGCGCGAAGGCCGGCGCCAGCAGCGGGAGTTCGATCGCCCGGAATCGCCGCCACGGCCCCGCGCCGAGGTCCGCCGCCGCCTCGAGCAGCGCGACCGGCCGCCCGCGCAGCCGCAGCTGCACCACCAGCGCCGCCAGCGGGACCGCACCTGAACTTTGGGCCAGGAGCACCGCGAGCCCACCCGGCACGCAGCCGAGGCCCAGCACACCGAGCGCGCGGGCCAGCGGCGAGACCAGCACCAGCGTCAGCAGCACCGGCGACGGCACCGCGCGCGCCACCGGGTACGCGCACACCACCGCCACGCAGGCCACGGCCGCGGCCAGTCCCAGCGCTCGCAGGCCCGCGAGCACGAACACCCACGCCGGCGCGGCCGGGCCCGCGACCGCCAGCGCCTCCTGCCCGAGCTGCCACAGTGGCAACCCCAGGCTCATCACCACCCACACGGCGATCACCACCCCGACCGCGTGGGCCTGCGCCCGCCGACCCGCGCCTGCGGATCCGGGTACGACCGTGGCGAGCTCGGACATGCTGCCTCGCAGGCTATCTCGCGCGGGCGGGCCACCGCAAACATCGTCTGTGCCCTCGCTTGCGCCGCCCCGCATGGGTTATAACAATGTCATGAGCGGGCCGAGCCCGGGCCAGCGCGCCCCAGAGATCGATGCCATCAGCACCACCGGGCAGCGCTATGTGCTGTCGCAGCAGCAGGGCCTGTGCACGATCGTCTACTTCTTTCCCAAGGCCT
>JAYUXQ010001161.1:0-7061 GCA_043752905.1 Nannocystis sp.
GCTGACCTGTTTTGATGCACCTGCTCCGTTTTGGTGCAGTCGCTGTTTTGCGGCCGGCCAGCCCTCGCGTTCCCACGCCGAGAATCGCGACCGCGGTGCCTGGCACGCCGCGTGCTTAACCGGTGGGCATGACCGCCAAGACCAGCCAGCCCTCGCCCGCCTCTCCATCCCCGACCGCGCAGGAGGCCGCCGCCGACCTGGCCTGGCGCGCGGGTCGGCCAGCCGAGGATCCGGAGAAAATGAAGCGCTGGGGCTTCATCACCGCGATGCCCTCCGAGTACTTGATCCACATGCGCCGCGGCAAGATCCGCCGCCGGACTACCGGTCAGGGCGCGAGCTGCTTCAAGTTCCCGTGGGACTCGGTGGCGATCATCCCGACGACGATCAACCGCATCGTGTTCTGCGCCGATCAGGTGACCCTCGAGAAGGTCGGCGTACAGATCACGGGCCTCGCGGTTTACCGCATCGTCGAGCCCGAGATGACGTTTCGCATGCTCAACTTCTCGTTCGCCGAGCGGGCGTCGGAGAAGCTCGGCGAAATTTTGCAGGAGATGTTCGTCGGCGCGACGCGGCGCCTGGTCGCCAACCTGTCGATCGACGACGTGATGACGCGGCGCAAGGAGGCTATCGCCACCGAGCTGATGGCCGAGCTGGCGCCCGTGGTTCAGGGCCAGGGCCGCGGCACCGACACGACCGGGACGGGCTGGGGCGTCATCCTCGACACCGTCGAGGTCCAAAACGTGCGCGTGCTCAGTGAGACCGTGTTCGGCGAGATGCAGGCCCGCTTCCGGGCCGAGCTGGCGATGCGCGCGCGGCAAGCAGAGCTCGAGAGCGCCCGCGACATCGCCACCCGCGAGGCCGAGGCGACGCGGCAGATCGAGGAGGCCAGGCTCACCGGCCAGACCGCGACCCGCGAACTTCGGGCGCAGGCCGAGAGCCACGCGACCCAGATCGAGCTCGCCGAGGACGTCAAGCGCGAGCAGCTCAAGGCCCGCGCCGCCGAGGCCAAGGGCGAGCAGGAGCAGGCGCGTGCGCTCGCCGACCTGCGCGCGCAGGCCCAGCTGGTCAGCGAACGCGGCGCGCGCGAGCAGGCCCGCCTGCTCGCCGAGCTGCGCGGGCGCACCGAGCTCGAGGCCGAGAAAGCACAGCAGGCCGAGGCCGCCCGCCTGGCCCAGCTCGCCCGCGAGAAGAAGCTCGCCGAGGCCGAGCGCGCGGTGCTCGAGGCGCGCCACCAAAATGCCGCCCGCGAGGCCGAGCTCGCCGCCGTGCTCGCCGCCCAGCAGGCCCGCGCCGCCGCGGAACGGCGCGAGCAGGAGAGCGTCGCCGCCACCAAGGTGGCCCAGCGCGACCTGGAGGTGAAGCGCCTCGCCGGCGAGGTCACGGCCGCCGCGGCGCGGGCTGCGAAGGAGATCGAGAACATGATCAGCGACGACCGCATCCGCCTCGCGCTGGTCGACACCGGCCTGCCCGCGGTCGCGTCGGCGTTCGCCCAGAAGTTCGGCGAGGTGAAGTTCACCTCGATCGGCACCGGCGACGGCGACCCCTCGGCGATGATCGGCCGCGGCATCACGCAGGTGATGAACCTGGTCAGGGACGTCGGCGCCGAGGTGCTCGGCGCCCGCACTCCGACGGTCACGATCCCGGCCCCCCCGCAGCGCCCGGCGACCTGAAACATCGATGTTGGGACATGCGCAGGCCGGACACGATCGAGCTCTTGCCCGCCATCAACGCGTCGTGGCCGTCGCGCGCGACATCGGCCGGGTTCGACAGCGGCGACTCGCCGTACACGCGGGTGTGCACGGCCCCGGCCTGCAAGATCTTGCCCTCGCCGCGCGCGACCATGTCGGCCAAAAAGTGCCGTGTCAGGGTCACGAGCACGACGAGGTTGAGGTGGATGATGTCGAGCTGGCGCTGGATGTCGGTCTCGACGAACAGGCCCCACTCGCCTTGCCCGGCGTTGTTGACCATAGCGCCGCGCCGGACTCCGTCGCATCACCAGGCGTATGCACCGAAACCACCGCAACGGGGCTCGCCCGGCCGCGAGGCGATCGCGGGTGCGGGGTCGGCGTCAGCGCAGGCGAGTCCGGGCCTGCGCGATCGCGTCGGCGACCTCGCGCGGGACATGCATCTGCACGTGACCGTCGAGCACCACCGCGACCCCGCGCGGCCCGGCGCCGCCGACCTCGACGCGGTCCCACGGGACGCACAGATCGGGGTGGCTGACGAACATCCGCATCATGTGGATCCCGAGCCCCTCGGGCCGCGCCGTCAATCGCACCGCCTTGCCGCGATATCGGACGCCGCCGAAGTGCACGACGTCCGGCGCTGCCAGCAACGGACCGGACGCGGCCTCGGGGCTGCGAAACGCGAGCAGCTGGCGGTAGCCCCCCGCGGTCGCCAGCAGCCGGCAGATGCCGGACCACAGCACGAAGAAGAAGATCGTCGCGCCGAGCAGGATCGTGGACACGAGAAACACGATCTGTCCGGGCATCATCCCGCGAGTATACGCCGCTCAGGCCTGGCGCACGCCGACGACCTCCTTGAGCGGCACGCCCTGGTACCACGGCAGACCAGCCTCCTCGCTGTGCTGGATCTCCGAGATGACCTGCGCGCCGAACAAAATGATCAGCGCGGCGAACTCGAGCGTCAGCAGGACGATGATCACCGTGGCGAGCGAGCCGTAGAGCGTGTTCACGAGCGAGATCTGGGCGAAGTAGTACGTCAGCATGCGGCGCAGGCTATCCCACAGGATCGCCGCCGCGACGCCGCCCGCGAGCGCGCGCTTGAACGACACCTCGGAGATCGGCATCACGTGATAGATCGAGGTGAACAGGACCACTTGCGTGACGAAGCCGACGATCTTGAGGACCAGCGCCGGCATGGCGCCGAGCGAGATGGTGCGGCCGAACAGGTGCAAGTCGGTCTCCGAGAGTTTTTCAACCAACCCGACGAAGGCGGTCAACGTGAACAGACCGACCCCGATCACGACGATCCAGATGTACGGCAGGAGCACGTTGAGCCACACGTTGCGGCGCCGCCGGGCCTTGGCGCGGGCGAACACGATCGCCAGCGCACCTTCGAGGATCTTGAAGGCCCAGGTCGAGAAGAACAGCAGCACGAGGATGCCGACGCCGCCGATGACGTCCGCGTTGTCGATCAAGGTCTCGACCTGATCGGTGATCGTCTGGGCCTGCGAGGGGATCAGCAGGGCGAGCTGGCGCGAGACCATGTCGAGGAGCTGTTGCCGGTCGAGCAGGCGGGTCAGCGCCGCCAGCAGCACCGTCAGCATCGGCACGATCGACAGCATGACGTTGTAGGCGATCCCGCCGGCCAGCAGCAGCGCGTGGTTCTTGCTCAAGTGGGACAGGACCCGGCCCAAAAACAGCAGCAGGCGCCACGCGGTGATCGGGATCCGCCGCCAACCCTCGACCGGGGCCGGCGGGGGCGCCATGACGGCGATCGGGCCGGTGGCCGTGGCGACGCTCGGCGCGGCGATCGTCTCCTCGGTGGTCGCGGCCGGGGCCGGCGTGGGTGTCGCGGCGGGGTCGATCATGGGAAAGATGGGAAGGCCGTCTTGGGCGGGGGGGGCCAACGATACGACGTTTTCTCTTGCTCGCCACGCTCCGGGCGGAGCCGACACGGGCGCGGACGCACACGCGATACGTTATCCTCCACGGCCCTCCGGGGCTCGCCAGGATGAATTACCGCCACCATTACCACGCCGGAAGCGCCGCCGACCTGCTCAAGCACCTCGCGCTGTTGATCCTGATCCGCCGCCTGCAAGCCAAGCCGACGCCGATCTGTTACCTCGACACGCACGCGGGCACGGGGCTGTACGACCTCGGCCACGAGATGGCCCAAAAGACAGGTGAGTACACGCGCGGCGTCGCGCGACTGTGGGCCGCGACCGGCCTCACCGGACCGCTCGGCGATCTCCTGCGCATCGTCGCCGGCCACAACCCCGACGGCACGTTGCGCATGTACCCCGGCTCGCCGCGGGTGGTCCGCGCCCTGCTGCGACCCGACGATCGCATGGTCCTGTGCGAGCTGCACATGAAGGATATCGTGCGCCTGCAGGACGAGTTTCGCGACGACCCGCAGGTCGGCGTCCACCACCGCGACGGCTACGAGGGCCTCAAGGCGTTCTTGCCGCCGAAGGAGCGCCGCGGGCTCGTGCTCATCGATCCGCCGTTCGAGCGGCCCGACGAATTCACCGCGCTGCTCGACGGCCTCAAGGTCGCCCACGCGCGCTGGCCGACCGGCTGCTACGCGCTCTGGTACCCGATCAAGGGCCCGGTCGCGCGGGGAAAACTGCACGCCGCGTTATTGCACGGGACCATTCGCAAGGTGCTATGCGTCGAGCTGTACACCCGGCCCGCACGCGAGGACGACACGCTCGCCGGCTCCGGCCTCATCATCGTCAACCCGCCGTGGCGGGCCGACGCGGCGCTGCGCGGCGTGCTGCCCGCCCTCGCCAGGCTGCTGGCCGACGACGACGGCGGGGGCGACCCGCATCTGCGCACGCGCGTCGAGTGGATCGTCGGCGAGTGAGGCTCTCCTGACGCGCGCGCGTCGCCGCGCAGGCGTGCGGCGGACGATCGATGGTAGCCTCGCGCTCCGGCATGACAGAAGCATCGCAAGCATCGCAGGCAGGCCAGGAGTTCCAACCGCTGCTCGCCGACTTCGGTGAGTTCGGCGGGCGCTACGTCGCCGAGACGTTGATGCCCGCGGTCGAGTCGCTGGCGCGCGCGTGGCCCGAGGCGTGGGCCGACCCCGGCTTCCAGGCCGACTATCGCCGGATCTTGCGCGACTACGTTGGCCGCCCGAGCCCGATCAGTGAGGCGCCGCGGCTGGCCCTCGCGTGCGGCGGCGGCCGCATCTTCCTCAAGCGCGAGGACCTCAACCACACCGGCTCGCACAAGATCAACAACAGCGTCGGGCAAGTGCTCCTCGCGCGGCGCATGGGCAAGACGCGGATCATCGCCGAGACCGGCGCGGGCCAGCACGGCGTCGCCACGGCGACCGCGTGCGCGTACTTCGGCCTGCCCTGCGTCGTGTACATGGGCGCCGAGGACGTCGCTCGCCAGGCGCTCAACGTCGTGCGCATGCGCCTGCTCGGCGCCGAGGTCGTGCCGGTGAGCAGCGGCTCGGCGACCCTCAAGGACGCGATCAACGCGGCCCTGCGCGACTGGGTCGCCAACGTCGCGACCACGCACTACGCCATCGGCAGCGTCATGGGCCCCGACCCCTACCCGCTGATGGTCCGCGAGTTACAACGCGTGATCGGCGAGGAGGCCCGCGAGCAGCTCCAGCACAGCATCGGTCGCCTGCCCGACGCGGTGGTCGCGTGCGTCGGCGGTGGGTCGAACGCGATGGGCATCTTCGCCGCGTTCGTGCCCGACAAGGATGTGCAGTTGATCGGCGTCGAGGCGACCGGCGAGGGCATCGAGAGCGGACGCCACGCGGCGACGATGGCCGGCGGCCAGGTCGGCGTGTACCACGGCATGCGTAGCCTGGTCCTACAGAGCGAGGACGGGCAGCTGCAGGAGGCGCACTCGATCTCGGCCGGCCTCGACTATCCCGGCGTCGGCCCCGAACACGCCCACCTGCGCGCGACCGGTCGGGCCCGCTACGTCGGCATCAGCGACGCCGAGGCGCTCGCGGCCACGGCCCTGCTGTCGCGCACCGAGGGGATCATTCCAGCGCTCGAGACGGCCCACGCGATCGCGGCGCTGCCCCGCATCATCCGCGAGCTCGGGCCCGACGCGGTCATCCTCGTCAGTCTCTCGGGTCGCGGCGACAAGGACATGCACACGGTGATGTCGCACCTCGATCCCGGCGCGCTCGAGCTGGTGAAGGAGGCCGAGCGCGGCCGTGATGCCGCGCGCGCGGCGGTGCGCGGGACGTCGCCGCCCGGGTCTCCGCCACCGGCGACCGAACCCGCGAAGGGCATCGTCGTCGTCGACGGCCACGAGCTCGTCGCCGACAAGGAGGCGACATGAACGCCGCTGCCCCGACGACGAGCCGGCTCGCAGCGCGCTTCGCCGCCGTGAAGGCGGAGGGTCGCGCGGCGCTGGTCGGCTACCTCACCGCCTTCGATCCGACCCGCGGCGCCGCCTTCGATCGCCTGTGCGCCGCCTGCGAGGCGGGCCTCGACGTGCTCGAGCTCGGCGTGCCCTTCTCCGACCCGAGCGCGGACGGTCCGACGATCCAGGCGGCGATGGTCCGCGCCCTCGCGGCCGGCGCGACGCTCGGCGGGGTGATCGACCTCGCGGCCGAGCTGCGCCGCCGCTTCGACGTCCCGATCGTGCTGTTTAGCTACGGCAATCCGCTCCTGCGCCTCGGGCCCGACAAGCTGGTCGAGCGCGCGACGCAGGCCGGTGTCGATGGTCTGCTCGTCGTCGACCTGCCGCCCGAGCACAACGCCTCGCTGCGCGAACCGGCGCGGGCCGCCGGGCTCGACTGGGTCGGCCTCGTCGCGCCGACGACGACGCCGCAACGGCGCTCCATCGTGCTGGGAGGCGCCAGCGGCTTCGTCTACGCGGTCAGCCTGACGGGTGTCACCGGGGCCCCGCTCGACCCCGCGGACGTGAAGCTGCACGCGACGCTCGCCGAGCTGCGGGCCGCCACGCAATTGCCCGTGGTCGTCGGCTTCGGGGTACGCAGCGCCGCCGACGTCAAGGCGCTCGCGCGCAGCGCCGACGGCGTGGTCGTCGGCTCGGCGCTCGTCGAGGCCGGTAGCCGCAGCGCGGCCGACCTCGGGACGCTCGTCGCCGAGCTGCGCGCGGCCACGGTGCGCTGATGTCCCGCAGGACATGTCCCGCGGGACATGTCCTGCAAATCAGGCGCGACACGCCGCGAGCAGCGCGGCGATGCGGGTGCGATCTTTTTCACCGCGGCGCGCGTCCGGCATTTCCGCGCCGCTCGCGACGTCGAGGCCCGCGGGCGCGACCGCCAGCACCGCGGCCCCCGCGTTGTCCGGCGTGATGCCGCCCGCGAGCCACACCGGCGCCACCGGCGAGAGCCGCTGCACGGCCGCGCGCGCCCAGCTCCAGTCGGTG
>JAYUXQ010001162.1:0-7047 GCA_043752905.1 Nannocystis sp.
GACTCCTCGCCGGGTCGGCGTTGGTCCTCGGCGCGCTCGTCGGCTGCTTCGTGCGGGTGCCTCGGTGGGTGGTCGGGGCGATCATGGCGTTCGGCGCGGGCGTCCTCACCTCGGCGCTGGCCTTCGAGCTGGTCGCCGAGGCACGCGAGCGCGGCGGCCTGATCCCGACGGCGCTCGGCTTCTTCGCCGGCGCGGCGGTCTACGCATGCGCGAGCTGGGTGCTCGCCCGGCATCGCCGTGATGTCGGGCCTCGCCTCGTTGGCCGGCTACGTGTTCTTCGGCGGCTTCTCGCCGGGGGTGATCGCCGCGACCACCGGCGTCGCCGCGGGCGCGATCCTGGCGATGCTCGCCGACACGATGTTACCCGAGGCCGTCCACGAGACGCGCGAATTCACCGGCCTGATCACAGCGCTGGGCTTCCTCACCGCGCTCATGCTCTCGTCGTTCGAGACATAAGCGCGCGCGGCCCCCGGGCCCGTGCACTTGCTTGATCCGCACATGATCACGCGGAGACGCTAAGCCATATGCATGCCGCAGATTATCCTCGAAGACTGGAACCTTGAAGCCGCCGAGCGCCGCCTGTGCGTCGCGGCCCTCGAACTCGCCGGCAACCTCGTCGGCGCCGCGAAGATCCTCGGCATCACGCGGCACGCCCTCAAGCGCCGCATGATCAAGCTAAAGATCGACCGCCCACGCGGCAGCATCGTGAGCCCGACGCAGGGCTCCGCCGAATGAACCAGCCGTCCGCCCTCATGACTCACTGCGGTCGTGCCCGGGCACGACCTCCTGCGGACCGATCGTCGTCCCGAGGACCCGCGTGTCTGCCAGCGCTGGTGTGCCGCGCCCCCATGCGATCGGCCTCGTGCTCGACCCGGCTCGTCGTTATCATCGCGGCCATGGTCATGAGTCTCACGAGTCGAGGGTCGGTGGTGGGTGTCGTGTTGCTCGCGGCGCTGTGGGGGTCGGCCGCGCAGGCCGGTCAGATCGTCGTGATGGATCAGACGTGGGTGCACGGGCCGGACATGCCGGACTCCCACTTTCGCGTCCCACCGATGGACGGCACGCCGGGCAACTGGGTCAGCCCCGTCGATTACACGCAGGGCTCCGCGTGGGTCTACCTCGAGGTGCACTCGAAGCCGACGCAGCAGCCGACCAGGTTCCAGGTCTGCTTCGAGGCGACCCCGACCTACGCATGCACCTATCAAGCCCCCGATTACACCGATGTCGGCGTGTACGAATGGGAGACGCCGTTCGCCGACTTCTATGTGCCACCGGGCGAGAGCGTCGATTGGACCCTCGGCGTCAACAAGCTCGCGTGCATTTTAAAAGACACGATGAACGGCAAGCCGTCGGCCGACAATGTCGGCCCCGAGGTCGCCGCATTATACATGCCGACCGAGGTCCGCATGGTCGTGACGCTCGTCGAGGCCGGCAGCGTGTACGAGCCGCCGACCCCCTCGGGCGAGGGCACGACCGGCGGTGAGAGCAGCAGCGGCGACGCCACCGGCGGCGGTGAGAGCAGCGGTGAGGCGACCACCGGTGCGACCACCGGCGACGCGACGAGCGGCGACGCGACGAGCGGTGACGCCACCACCGGCACGCCCGCCACCACCGGCGACGCCACCACTGGCGCGCCGGTGACCACCGGCACGCCCGACGACCCGACCACCGGCGCCGGCTCGACGACCACCGGCGGCGGAGAGGGTGGCAGCGACAGCACCGGCGCCCCCGAGGACACGTCCAAGGACGCGGGTTGCAGTTGCAGCGCGCGCTCGACCGACGCCCGCGGTGCGCTCGCGCTGATCGCCCTCGTGTTCGGCCTCGTCCGCCGTCGTCGCTGATGGTTCAAGGCACCACAAACTCGACGAAGCGATGCGGCCCGTAGACGGCGGCGCGTGTGCGATCGAGCTCGTGGAACATCTCGAACGCGTCCTGGGGCCGCTGCAGCGGGCTCGGGCGCGTCAGATAGGCGACGAAGCGGCGCAGGCGATCGGGGACAGCGTCGGGCATGGCACCGGACCCGAGGTCGCCGCCGAGCAGGAACAGCATGCAGCGACCGATCGCGTACAGGTCGGCGGCCGGCAGCGGCGGCGCGTTCTCGGCGACCTCGGGCGCGCTGAAGTCGGGGTTGTAGACGCGAAAGCCCTGGCGGGTCCGTGCCGGCTCGAGGACCGCATAGCACCAGTCGATCAGCGTCACGTGGTGGTCGTGCGGCCGCACGAGGATGTGCGCCGGCTCGATGTTCGCGTGGATGACCCCGAGCTTGTGCGCGAAGCCGGCGACGCTGAGCAGGCGCCTGCCGATCCATATGACGTGCTCCGGCGGGATGCCGGCGGTGAAGCGCGCGCGCAGGCTGGCACCGTCGATGCCGTCGATCCACGGCAGCAGCACGCCCGCGTGGCCGTCGGGGCCGGAGAACACGTCGAGCAGCGCGGGCACTTGCGCGCGCTGGGTGGCGTCGCCGCTGGCGAGCAGCCGCAGCGCCTGGATCTCGGCGAGGATGAGCCCGTCGTCGGCGCGGTCGATCGCCACCTTGCCCGCGACCTCGGTGCCCGCGTGCGGTCCGGCGACGCAGCGACCGCGGTGGATCGCCGCGAGCTCGCCGACGGTCACGCGGGTCTCGAGGCGGTAGTGGTTGGCGCCGGCGATCACGACGAAGCCCCTGCGAGGATCCGGTGGCGGTTCGACGGCGAGGCGCGGGGCCTCGACGGCGGCCACGGGCGTGGACGATCGATCGTCGAGCTCGGCCGCCGCCCCTTTGAAAAAAACTTCGAGGCGGGTGAGGATCTCGCGGGCGAGGTCCTGGGCGGGAGGATTGCCCATGAAGCGCTCGGGGTTGGCGAGGGCCTGGAGGCGCCGCAGCTCGGCCGTCAGGGCCCTGCTGCGGGCCTCCCCTCGCAGGCTGCGGTCGCGCAGGGCCATGAACACGTCCGGCGGGCCTGCGGCCTCGTCGAGCAGCGTACGCAGCCGCCTGAGTTCATCGAGGCGCAAGGCCCGTGAGCTTAGCGGCGGCGCAGATCCAGCGTCAACCGGCCCGGGGATCCGGCGGCCGGGGCGACCTCGCCCGGACGCGAGGGCGTTGACGCTGCTGCGCGCGCTCGATATGCCCATGATCAGCCACCATGACAGACGCGCTTCGATACGACGGTAAGGTCGCCCTCATCACGGGCGCGGGCAACGGACTCGGCCGCGCCCACGCGCTCCTCTTCGCCAGCCGCGGGGCAAAGGTCGTCGTCAACGACCTCGGCGGCAGCGCCACCGGTGGCGGCCAGAGCTCGGCTGCGGCCGACAAGGTGGTCGCCGAGATCAAGGCGGCCGGCGGCGAGGCGGTCGCCAACTACGACTCGGTCGAGGACGGTGAGAAGATCGTTCAGAACGCGCTCGACAGCTTTGGCCGCGTCGACATCGTCGTCAACAACGCCGGCATCTTGCGCGACAGCAGCTTCCTCAAGATGACCGAGGCCGACTGGGACCTCATCATGCGCGTGCACGTCAAGGGCGCGTTCAAGGTGACGCACGCCGCGTGGCCGCGCCTGCGCGACCAGGCCTACGGGCGCGTCATCTTCACCTCGTCGGCGGCCGGCATCTACGGCAACTTCGGCCAGGCCAATTACAGCGCCGCCAAGCTCGGCCTCGCCGCGTTCGGCTTCACGCTGGCGGCCGAGGGCCGCAAGTACAACATCCGCGTCAACACCATCGCGCCGATCGCCGGGTCGCGCCTGACCGAGACGATCCTGCCCAGGGAGCTGATCGACGCGCTGCGGCCCGAATACGTCAGCCCGCTCGTCGCTTACCTCGCGCACGAGCGCTGCGAGGAGACCGGCGGGCTGTTCGAGGTCGGCGGCGGGTTCTTCGGGAAGCTTCGCTGGGAGCGGACCGAAGGCAAGCTGTTTCGCGCGGGTCGTGACATCAGCCCGGAGCTGCTCGCCAAGAATTGGGCGAGCGTCGTCGACTTCGGCAAGACCACGCACCCGCAAGACGTCACGCAGGCGTTCCAGGTCGTGATGGACAATGTCCAGTCGGGCCCGAGCAAGGGCGGCAACGAGTTCATCGACGTCGACCAGGCGCTCGGCTACGAGTTCCCGCCGATCAAGACGAAGTACGACGAGCGCGACCTCTCGCTGTACGCGCTCGGCGTCGGCGCGGCCGCCGACCCGCTCGACGACACCGAGCTGCGTTACGTCTACGAGATGCACGGCAAGGGCTTCACGGCGCTGCCGACCTACGCCGTGATCCCGGCGCTGACCGGCGTGATGAATGCATTTCGCGAGGGCCAGGCCGCCCCGGGCCTCCATTACGGCCTCGACCGCCTGTTGCACGGCGAGCAGTACACGGAGCTGAGGCGCCCGCTGCCGCCCAATGCCAGGTTGACGCACCGCACGTGGGTCAAGGACATCTTTGACAAGGGCAAGAACGCGTTCGTCGTGATGGCGGTCGAGACCACCGACGAGTCCGGCGAGGTGCTCGCATACAACGAGCTCGGTTCGGTGATCCGCGGCGCGGGCGGCTGGGGCGGCGATCGCGGGCCGACCGGCGACGTCAACACCCCGCCGGACCGCGCGCCGGACTTCGTACGCAAGGAGAAGATCGGCGACAACCAGGCGCTGCTGTATCGCCTCTCGGGCGACTGGAACCCGTTGCACGTCGACCCCGGCTTCGCCAGCGCGTTCGGCTTCCCGAAGCCGATCCTGCACGGCCTGTGCACCTACGGCTACGCGGCGCGCCACGTGCTCGCGGCCCTCGGTACGGACCCCAAGAAGTTCAAGAGCATCAAGGTCCGCTTCGCCGATTCGGTGTACCCGGGCGAGACCCTCGTCACCGAGATCTGGAAGGTCTCCGAGACGCGCGCGGTGCTGCGGTGCAAGGTCGCCGAGCGTGACAAAGTCGTGATCTCCAACGCCGCGATCGAGTTTTATACGGACGTCCCGAACACCGCGCCGAGGGCCCAGATCAAGCCGTCCCGGGGCGCGAGCACCCCGGCGGTGCCAAACAGCTCCGACGTGTTCGCTGCCATTGGTCAATTCTTGCAAAAGAACCCCGATGCCGCGGCCAAGGCCGGCGCCGTGTTCCAGTTCAAGCTCAGTGACCCCGGCAGCGTGTGGACGATCGACTGCAAGGCCAACCAGGTCGCGCAGGGCGAGAGCGCCGCGCCGGAGTGCACGCTCGAGCTGAGCGACGCCGACTTCATGGCGATGTGCAGCGGCAAGGCCGACGCGCAACAGCTGTACATGGGCGGCAAGCTGAAGATCGGGGGCAATCTCATGGCCTCGATGAAGCTCAACTTCCTCAAAAAGCTCGACCCCGAGCTGGTGATGAGCGTCATGCGCGGGCGCGTCGGCGCGGCCGCGGCCGCCGAGGTCGTCCCCGTCGCCGCGGAGCAGGGGCCGGGCAGCGCCGACGTGTTCGTGGCGATCCGCGACTACATTGAAAAAAATCCCGAGGTGGCCGCCAAGGTCCAGACGGTGTTCGGCTTCAAGCTCAAGGAGCCCGAGAGCAGCTGGACGATCGACCTCAAGTCCGGCAACGGTGCCGTGCAGGAGGGCATCGTCGGGACGCCGGACTGCACACTGGAGCTCAAGAACAGCGACTGGCTGGCGATGACTTCTGGTAAGGCCGACCCGCAGCAGCTCTACATGGGTGGGCAGCTCAAGATCGCCGGCAACGTCATGGCCTCGACCAAGCTCGGTTTTCTCAAGAAGATCGACATGAAGGCGGCTCAAGCAGCGATCGCGGCCAATCGCGCGAAGGAGTCGGCGGCACCCACGATCACAGCGGCTCCGGTCGCGCCGAGGGCCGCGCAGGCGCCCGCGATCGCGGAGCGCCTGGCCAGCAAGCTGGCCGCGGCGAAGTCCGACACGCCCGTCAGCCTCGCGCTACGGGTCGAGGATCCCGCGAGCGAATGGTCGCTGACGCTGGGACCGCAAGGCGGCGCGATCACCACGGGCGCGGCCGACAAGCCCGTCGCCACGATCACGATCCATGATGACGACCTCGCCGCGCTCGCCCACGGCAAGACCACCACGCAAAAACTCTTTCAGCAGGGCAAGCTGCGCGTCGACGGCGACGTGCTTGCAGCGCACCACATCTCGCTCGTCGAGGGCGCGCTTTCTTGAGCATCACAGGGGACACGCAGATGAACGACAAGGTCCATGTAATCGGGGTCGGCATGGTGAAGTTCGCCAAGCCGGGGGCGAGCGACGACTATTACGTGATGGCTGCCAACGCGGCCCGCACCGCGCTCACGGACGCGGGCGTCGAGTACGGTGATATCGACCAGGTGGTCGCGGGCTACGTATACGGCGACAGCACCTGCGGGCAGCGTGCGGTCTACGAGCTCGGGCTGACCGGCGTGCCGGTCGTCAACGTCAACAACAACTGCTCGACCGGCTCGACGGCGCTGTTCGTCGGTCGCCAGGCGATCCTCAGCGGCGAGGCGCAGTGCGTGCTCGTCGTCGGCTTCGAGCAGATGGAGAAGGGCGCGCTGAACTCGAAGTTCAACGACCGCCCGACCCCGCTCGACCCACAGGTCGGCGTCATGAACGACGTGCAGGGCATCACGCAGGCGCCCGGGGCCGCGCAGATGTTCGGCGGCGCCGGTCGCGAGTACCGCTGGAAGCACGGCACGCGCCGCGAGACCTTTGCCAAGATCTCCGAGAAGGCCCGCAAGCACGCCGCCAACAACCCCTACGCGCTTTTTAAAGAGCCGCTGAGCGTCGAGGAGATCCTCGCCTCGCCGGAGGTCTTCGACCCGCTGACGCGTTATCAGTGCTGCCCGCCGACCTGCGGCGCCGCGGCGGCCGTGATCTGCTCGGCCGAGTACGCGAAGAAGAAGGGCCTGCAAGGAGGCGTGTACATCGCGGCCCAGGCGATGCGCACCGACTACGCGTCGAGCTTCGAGGAACGTAGCATGATCAAGATGGTCGGTTACGACATGGCCAAACACACCGCAAGCGCGGTGTACGAGCGCGCCGGCCTCGGGCCCAGGGACGTGCAGGTCATCGAGCTCCACGACTGCTTCACCGCCAACGAGCTGCTCACCTACGAGGC
>JAYUXQ010001163.1:0-2842 GCA_043752905.1 Nannocystis sp.
CCAGTCACGTGTTTGTCGGCGTTTTGCCAGTATCGATCCAGCATCTTCTCGACGAGCGTCTCGTAGACACTTGCACCGAGCACCGCTCGGCTCTCAAGAAGAAGCAGCATTCGCGGTGTGAACGTGTTCCGGGCGTCGTCCTCGGGCGTGCCGAAGAGTTCATCGAACTCCTCGGCACTGTGCATGTCGAGAAAGACGCCGTCTGCGGAGGGCTCCTCGATGTTGCAACGGCGAGTTGCGCGCACGATGGCCGCCTGAAGAAGGGCACCGTCGATCCGAGAGGGTTTTCCTTTGACGCGGACCAAGAATAAGTCGAGATCACTCGCGTCACTCATTTCGCCGCGGCCACCTGAGCCCGTCACATATACTGTTGTGTGGCCGTCAATAACCCGTTCCAAGTCGGGCCCGAGTTCGGCGGTGACTTCGCGTTGGAAGTCTGCAAGGATGCTGGCTGTCTTTGTGCTCCTCTCGTTGATTATTTCACGTGCACCCATGGCAGCTCTCCCAATTGGCGGTTATTTGGATCTCCATACAAAAAGATTTGCGAATATTTCTGCCTGCTCAATCGCGTCATCGATGGCGCGGTGCGTGTGTTTCCTACTGGAACGTAGTTCATCAGGCAGGGAGTCGCGACCGGAGGCCGACACTGGACGTCCGCTCTTCACGGCGAACGCGGTCTTGATGTCGAAGCATCGGGAGTGTCGGAAGGGGGAGCCCGATCGAGAGAAGCGGACGAAGTACCAGTAGAGCCACGTCCAGTCGAAGCTAAGTGGATACGCTACGAGCACTGGCGTGCCATTTCCCGCCCGTGCGCGTACCCACTGAGCAGCCTGCGTCATCGCCTCTATTGGATCGCAGCCCTCCGTGAGAAGCCGGCCACGGTCCAAGCCGTTGACCTTCAACGCCTCAGGTTCAAATGCTTCGGAAATGGGGCGTATTTCACGTTCAAAGCTCTCCTCGTAGGACTTGGGCCGCTCGAAACGATCGCCATCGAAGCGACCTGCGACCACCATAGCGAATGAGAGCATCGAATACGGACCTGGGATTGGGCCGTCGGTTTCTACGTCAGCGGAGAAGTAAATGTCACCTGTTTGGACCGTTGCGACACGCCCGCCGGTGTCGGCGCCGGCCGTAAGACCCTTTCCCCAGATGCCGTCCGTCACAGGATCTCCTCCGAGCCTTGTGTCTCCGGCGGGGCCACTCGTGTCAACCCCAACAGCGGAGTCTGTCGGAGGGGTATTGGGAGGTTCGGGCGAGACCTGGCGCTTGACTGGGGGTGGGCGGGGGCCCGCATCCTCGCGGGCGGAGACGCGCACGTGAACCAGTCGATCGCCGGGGTGTCGTTGCTGTGGGTCGCGTGGGTGGTCGGGTGTGCCGGGTCGGGTCAGGCGCCTGCGGCTCCGGCGCCGGTCGCCGGGCCGACCTGTGACGCGGGGGAGTGCAACACGCGCGGGATGGAGGCGGTGACGCTGGCCCGCTACGCGGAGGCGGTCGTGCTGCTCGACCGGGCGTGCACGCTGGGGCACGCGGTCGGCTGCTCGAACCTCGCGGGGCTGATGCGCGGCGGGGCCGGGGGGCTGAGCGAGCCGTCGCGCACGGTCGGGCTGTACGACCGGGCGTGCACGCTGGGCTTCGCGGAGGCGTGCGCGGCGGTCGGATCGATCTACGCGGAGGGCAAGCTGGTCGCGCCCGATCCGGCGAAGGCGCGGCACGGCACCAGTCCCAATGTACAGGTCGCAAAGGACCTGTTCGATCGGGCATGTGTGGGCGGCGAGGACGACGGCTGCGCGGCGGCGAGGCAGCTGGCGAAGGGCAAGGGCCGGCACGACCTCGCGATCGCGCTGACCTCGAGCGCGCCGACGCTGGCGATCGCGGGGTTTCGCGTGCACGACCTGGTGTGTCGCATGCCGGAGGTCGGGCCGATGGCGCTCGCGGAGGCGGTCGAGGCGGTCGCGGCGCACAAGGCGGGGCTCGACGCCTGCGCGCCACAGGGCATGGCGCCGGCGGTGACGTGGCAGTGGAGGGGCCGGCGTGCGGCGCAGGTCGCGGTGCGTGGCGGCGGGCCCAAGGTCGAGGCGTGCGTGCGCAAGGCGGTCGAGCGCGCGCGAGCAGAGCTGTCGGGCAGCTGCGCGGCGGTATTTTTGATCGGTGACCCCGAGGGGGCGCGGCGAAAGCTGACGGAGCAGCGTTCCGCGGGCATGGCACCGATCAAGCTGGCGCAACGCGGGGCGCTGGGTGTGGCGGCGGTGGATTGACGGGCGCGCGGGCGCTGCGTAGCCTCTTGGGCATGATGCTTCGCTTATACATTGCGTTGACCGCGGGCCTCGGGCTCGCGAGCTGTGGGGACGGCGGGAACAACGAGTCGACCGGGTCGACCGGGTCGACGGGAGACACCGGCGACACCGAGACCGGCGAGCCGCCGACGCAGATCGGGTTCGACGAGTTCTATGGGGCCGCCGAGGAGGCGTTCTGTACGTGGCAGGTGGGGTGCCGGCAGTACGGCGTCGAGGCGCGCTGCCGGTCGGTGAACCACATGGAGGCGCGGCTGTCGATGCAGCGGCTGGCCGGCGTGGGAGCTTCGGGCTCGGTGCCGCTCGAGTACATGAAGGAGGCGGTCGAGGTCGGCCGGATCGTGTACGACAAGAAGGCGGCCGCGACTTGCCTCGAGTACGTGCGCGCGCGCACCTGCGAGATCGAGTACCCGCACACGTGGTCCGAGGAGGAGCTGGCCGGGCAGGCGGCGTGCGAGGCGGTGTTCGCGGGCCGTATGGGCCGCAACGGGCCCTGCGGGTCGGCGGCCGAGTGCGCGGAGGAGTCGGTGTGTGGCTTCGATCCGAGCTGC
>JAYUXQ010001164.1:0-2841 GCA_043752905.1 Nannocystis sp.
CCTGCTCCTCGCGCTCGGCGTGTCCGCCGCCTGTTCGTCCAGCGAGAACCAGAACAAGATGACCTCGTCCGCCTCGTCCTCGTCCGCGGGCACCACGGACGGCCCCGGCGACAGCACCGGCAGCGAGCCCGCCACCAGCGATGACGCCGGCACCACCGCCGGCACCACCGCCAGCACCACTGCGGGCACCAGCAACGCCACCAACACCACCGCCCCGACCACCGGCGAGACCGCGACCGCCGGCGACCCGGCCGGCGACTCGAGCACCGGCGACGGCGCGGCCTGCGACTTCCCTGGCGTGTACGACTGCTGCTGCTTCAGCGTCGAGGGGGACCCTGGTCATGGCGTGCTCGGCATCGCCTGCCCCGCCCCTGGCAAGCTGTGCGACGCCCCCCAGGCGACCTGTCCCGAAGGCCAGACGACTTGCGACGCCGCCACGCTGACCGTCACCAGCCCGGAGGGCCTCGAGTGCGTGCTGCAGGCCCTCGCCGCCGGCACCCCGGGCGCGATCTCGTGGGGGATCAGCTCCGAGAACGGTCTCAACGGCAGCAACCACACCCTGTTCATTCAGGAGGACGGCAGCGTCCTCCTCTCCGGCTACGAATACAAGGAGCTCGACTACACCTACACCGCCGTCGACCGCCGTACGAAGCAAGCCGGCACCTTCTTCACGGACTGCGTCGGCAAGCCCGACCCCGAGCGCTTCGACTGCCTCCTCCAGGCCACCATGGGCGACCCCACCGAGACCTGCGTCGACGGCTTCTCCGGCAACGCCGGCCGCTGACCCCACATACATCCTTCCCGCGCCCATTGGCAGCCGCCTCGGCGCTTGTTACCGTCGGCGCCGGGGCGCGCCGCATGCAAGTCCAGCTCGTCAGTCACGCCTCCATCATCATCCGCACCGCGGACACACAGGTCTGGACCGATCCCTGGCTGACGGGCAAGGTTTTCAACAACTCCTGGACCCTGCTGGTCCCGCCCGCATATGACCCCGCGCTGCTCGACGCGATCGATTACCTCTGGATCTCCCACGAGCACCCCGATCACTTCAACATCCCGACCCTGCGCGGCCTCCCGGACGCCTTCAAAAAGCGCGTCATCGTCCTCTTTCAGGCCAGCAACTCGGACAAGATGTTCGACGCCCTGCACAAATTCGGCTTCCCGAACACGCAGGCCCTCCCCCACCGCCAGATCATGCACCTGCGCGGCAGGACCCGCGTCTATTGCTATCAGGTCGGCCAGATGGACTCCTGCCTCGCCGTCCTCGGCGACGGCGAGACCATCCTCGACCTCAATGACGCCGAGGCCGACCACCACGACTGCGGGCTCCTGCGCGCCGACCTCGGCCCGGTCCGCGTCGTGCTCAATCAGTTCTCGCTCGCCGGTTACGGCGGCGAACACGACCGCGACGCCCGCCTCCCCGGCAAGGCCCGGCAGATCGTCGACAACATGCTCGCCAACCATCGTGACCTCGGCGCCGAGCTCACGATCCCGATCGCCAGCTTCGTATATTTTTCGAGCGTCGATAATGCTTATATGAATGCATACGCCAACACCCCACGCGCCGTGGCGAACGCGTTCGCGGCCGCCGGCCTCGGCCTCGCGGTGCTCGACCACGGCGATCGCTACGAGCTCGGCAAACCCTGGGACAGCGCCCCTGCCCTCCGACATTACGACGAGCTCTACGCGAAGCTCCCGACGCTCCCGCTCGACCCCGTCCCGCCCGCGACCCTCGTCGAGGTCCGCGACGCGCTCGCGCGCCTGTCCACCCTGCTACGCGCGCACTATCCCCACCTATTCCTGCGCGCCTGGCTACGCCCCCTCAGCGTCGAGATCGTCGACCTTGCGACCACCGTCGAGATCGACCTCGTCACCGGTCACCTGCGTCCGACACCCGGGGCCGCCGCGGACCTCGCGCTGTACGCCCAGCCGCTGGTGTTCGCCCTACAATTTCCGTTCGGCGTCCAGACCCTCGGCGTGTCCGCGCGGCTCACCGTACGCGCCAACAGGGCCAACTGGCGCCGCCACCGGATCCTGCTGTCGATGTACAACGCCGAGGTCTACCTGCGCCCGGACGAGCTGTTCACCCGCCGCAACTGGGATCTCCTGCGCGCCCGCCTGCGCGGCGGCCTGCCGCAGCTACGATACCAGCTCGCGCGCATGCGCTGATCTCTTGCCAAAGTGCCACCATGCCCGGGGCCTGCCTCCCGGGCGAAGTGATGATATTGCCGATCAGCCCGTCATGATGCGATGATGCGCTCGGCCGCGAGGTCGAGCATGCGACCGATCCCGCGATGCGCGATCGTCTCGACGCGACCGAACTGCGCGCGGTAGGCCCCGCTGGTCGCGTGGTCCAGCTCCGTCGCCCCCCAGATCACCACGAGGTCGTCGCTTCGCTGCTGCGCCTTCGCTTTTTGCAGCGACACGCGCCGGTCGCCCGCGGTGGTCGCCACCGTCAAGGGGCCGCGGTGGGGGAACAGCTCCTCGAGCTGCGTGCGGTAGTTCGGCGAGCCGCCGACGAAGCGCACGCGGGAGATCCCCGCGGCCTCGCACGCGCGGATGAACCGCGTCGCCGCCCGCTGGATCTCCGAGCCACCGCACAGCTCGCAACGCGCGGGCTTCACCTCGATCACCACCGCCCCGGCCGGCGCCGTGCAGTCGGGGCCGCCGCACAGCAGCGCAAGACGGCGCTCGAGCGCCGAGCGCAGGCCCGCGATGTCGCGGCTCTCCAGCGCCGAGATCAGGCGTGGCGCCGACTCCGTGCTCGCCAGCGCCGCGAGGGCCCGCGCCTGCTCCGCGGGCTCGGTCACACCGCGAGCGACGAGCGCCTCCGCCAGCGAG
>JAYUXQ010001165.1:0-7043 GCA_043752905.1 Nannocystis sp.
GGGGTCGTCGTCCACGCCCACAGCGCCGCGTCCTCGTCCTCGAGCTGGAAGCGCACCGTCAGGCTCGGGTCCTGGCGGCGCTTGTGACCCTCCTTGCGAGTGACCGGGTCGCGCTCCTGCGGACCCTGGGCGACCTCGAAGTTGGACAGCGGCGTGCCGAGCGCGGGCGACACCGGCTGGACACGATAGCCCTCGTAGATCCTGCCCGCATCCCACAGCTGCCCGAACACCCACCACACGCTCTCCATGAACGAGAAGTCCATGGTCTTGTAGTCGTTGCGAAAGTCGACCCAGCGGCCCATGCGCTGGACGACGCGCTCCCACTCGGCCGTGAAGCGCAACACTCCGGCGCGGCAGGCGGCGTTGAAGCGCGGCACCCCGTGCGCCTCGATGTCGGCCTTGCCGTGCAGCCCGAGCTCCGCCTCGACGAGGCTCTCGATCGGCAGCCCGTGGCAATCCCAGCCGAACCGGCGCTCGACCTGATACCCGCGCATGAACCAGTAGCGCGGCACGATGTCCTTGATCGTGCCAGCGAGCAGGTGTCCGTAATGCGGCAAGCCCGTCGCGAACGGAGGCCCGTCGTAGAACACGAAGGCGGGCCGGGGCGAGCCGTCGGCGTGCATCGTGGTCCGCAAGCTGCGACCCTCGACGTCCCCGGCGCGCCAGAGTTCGAGGGTCGCCAGCTCTAGCGCGGGCAGGTCGAGCTGGGCCGGGGGAGCAGCAAAATTGGAGCTAGACATCGGGACTTCCGGGACACTGTGCATGGCCCGCCCGCCGCCCTGGGGTCAAGACCTATCCTCGGGGACCGTCGCCGCCGTGAAATCGGACGGCGATCGGACAAGTCTCTCCAGGCGGCATCGGCGACATTGTCGCCGGGACCCGCCCCGGATATCCTGTACCGGACGACCCTCCCACAGCTGCACCGGCCACCCAGACGTCTCCACGGAAACTCGCGATGAAAAACCTCCCCCTGGCATCCCTCCTCGGCCTGACCCTCCTCGCTGGCGCCGGCTGTCCCGAACCCGGCCCCGAACCCGGCGGTTCCCGTCCGCAGATGACCGAGTGGAAGAAGGTCGTCAACAACCTGCCGTTCCCGCTCGGAGGCGACGCCCCCGTCCTCTCGATGTCGGTCGGTCGCCTCGACTACGACAATAACTTCGCCAACCGCGGCAACGTCGAGGTCTACCTCGACCAGGACACCGAGGTCATCAGCATCGAGGTCCGCTACTACGACTACTCGGACGACATCACCGCCCAGGGCGATGAGACCCTCGAGGGCACCTTCGAGCGCATGTCGCTATGGGCCTTCGTCGGCGGCGGCAACCCGTCGAAGCCAGGCGACATGAAGCCCGAGGACGACTGCACCGTCGGCACCTGGAAGTCCGGCTGCGCCGTCACCGTGTACTACGACGGCCAGACCCAGCCGGTCCGCGCTGGCGCCGACATCCGCGTCCACCTGCCCAAGGCCTACCGCGGCGAGCTCAACGTCACGACCGAGGACAACACCAGCGAGCCCCTGTTCCCGCGCGTCGGCAACATCACCATCGACGGCATCTGCGGCAACGGCACGGTCAACATGGCGCAGGGCACCGCCAAGGTGAAGCTGTGCCGCGACCTGACCCCCGCGCCCCGCTGCAGCGCCGCCGACATCAAGGCCTGCGAGACCTTCAAGGATGAGATGGGCAACGACGCCGCCTGGTCGAACCTGTGCCCGTGCCCGGCCGAGAACTTCGGCCAGCTCAAGATCGAAGCCGTCAAGCCGTGGGCCGGCAACATCACCGTCGACATCCCCAAGACCACCTGGCTAAACGCCAACCTCTCCAACGAGGAGACCGACAAGCCCCACAAGTGCCTGCCCCAGCTGGAGAGCTGCACCGAGGACGTGTGCGCCCTGACCACCAACGACGCCGGCGGCTACAGCGTCTCGGGTGAGTTCAACTACCCCAGCCCCGCCGCGGCCTCCGGCGCCGGCTTCAACCTCACCGTCAAGTCCGCCGGCTGCAACCCGGTCTCGTTCTTCCCGGACGACAAGAAGTGGAACGCCGTCCAGGCGATGAGCACCCCCACCGTCGAGGTGCACGGCAACATCACGGTCTGCACCGACTGCCTGCAGTAACCCGCGGCCTCCGGGCCCGCGTCCGTACGAGCCGCCCGCGGGCGGCTCGTGCCATTTGTGGGCCCCGCAGTCCGCCGACGCCGCTCTCAGCGATACGGGTCTTCGGACCCGCGGGCCAGCGCCCGTTCGACCTCCGCGAGCTCGTCGGCCATCGCCGCCACGCGCGAGCAGGTCGCCTCGACCTCCGCGACCTCGAAGGGCTCGAGGGCCCGCGCCCGCACCGTCGTGCGCACGCACCTGTGTAGCCAGGCGTGATGGTCGAGGAAGCCGCGGCCGGTGTAGCCGGCGCGCTCGAGGCACACGCGGTCCTCGTCGGCGAGCTCCTCGAGGGTCCGCACCCACGCGCACGCGGCCGTCCACGCGCGGGCCACCGCCAGGCGGTAACGAAAGTCGCGGACACAGCCCAGCGGCACATCGGGGTCGGTGATCAGCACGGTGGCGATCGTCCGCGTGCTCGCCATCAGCTCCACCCGACCGGCGAAGTTTCGGTCGAGCAGCAGCCCAAGCCCGGCACTGAGGTGCCGCGGTCGTGACGATGGCTGCGGACCCACCGGCAGCGAGTCGCGCAACAGCACCAGCCGCACCTGTCCACGGACCCACAGCGCGCAGCGCAGCGAGACATAGCCGAACAGACAGGCGAAGACGATCCAGGACACCCGACCTCGACACTCGCACGCGTCGCCGTCGATCGCCAGCCCACCGGCGCCGGCGAGCCGCGCGCCCGGCATGGCCGCGGAATATGCGCAGAACCGCAGGTTGTCCCCGCAACCGACCCCTTCCGGGCTCTCCTGCACGATCGGCGATCGTCATGGCACGCGAAGACAAGGACGCCTACACCGACAAGCTCCAGCAGCGGCAAAAAAGCCCGCAACAAGACCGCAACCAGCACGGTCGCAAGCAACAAGACCGGCGATAAAAAAGCCTCGAGAGAAAGTCCACTAAAAATAGCGAACGAGGGCGAGCGCTCCCGAGGCTATCCGCAGCGCAGTGGCGCGGGTATAGTGCCGCGCCGATGCCTCTGCAGAACGAGACCTTCTTGCAAGCGTGCCGCGGCGAACGCCCGGCACATACACCGATCTGGCTCATGCGCCAGGCCGGTCGCTACATGCCGGAGTACCGCGCGGTGCGCAGCCGGGTCACGTTCAACCAACTCTGCCGAAGCCCGGACCTGTGCGCCGAGGTCACGCTGCAGCCGATCGACGGCCTCGGCGTCGACGCGGCGATCCTGTTCTCGGACATCCTCGTGGTGTTCGACGCGCTCGGCATCGACGTCCGCTTCGAGCCCTCGCCCGTCATCGCGACCCCCGTCCGCACCGAGGCCGAGGCGCTCGCGCTGCGCTGGGGCGACCCGCACGAGCACCTCGGCTACGTGTTCGACGCCGTGCGCGCGTGCAAGCGAGCCCTCGCCGACCGCGTCCCTCTCATCGGCTTCTGCGGCGCCCCCTTCACCACGCTCAGCTACCTCGTCGAGGGCCAGACCAGCCGCGAGTTCGAGAAGATCAAGGGCATGATCTTCTCGGCCCCGAAGGTGTTCGCCGGCCTGATGGAGAACATGACCAGCTTGCTGTGCGAGTACCTGCGCGGCCAGGTGCTCGCCGGCGTCGACGCCCTCCAGGTGTTCGACAGCTGGGCCGGCGCCCTGTCGCCCGCCGACTACCGCGAGCACGTCCTCCCCCACCTCGCCCGCCTCGTCCACTTCACCCGCGGCCTCGGCGTCCCCCTGATCCTGTTCGTCCGTGGCAACGCCAACCTGCTCGCGCTGGCCGCCGAGCTGCCCGCGGAGGTCATCGGCATCGACTGGTCGATCGACATGGACCAGGCGATCGCCGTCACTGGCCCGAACCGCGTCGTCCAGGGCAACCTCGACCCCATGCTCCTCCTCGGCCCCGCCGAGCTCGTCGAACGCAAGGCCCGCGCCTGCGTCGCCGCCGGTCGCGCCGCGAAGGCCCACATCTTCAACCTCGGCCACGGCATCTCCCGCCACACCGACCCCGCGATCGCCCGCCACCTCGTCGAGGTCGTCCACTCCGCATGACCCCACTCGCTCGCCCACGCGCGCTCGTCCTGCTGCTGGCATGCCTCGGCTGCCAGACCGGCCCCGGCCGCCCGCGCCCCAGCGACCCCGAGCCCCCCGCCCCCCTCCCCGACCCCGTCCACGCACCGATCGACCGCGAGACCGGCGATGTGCTCGAGGCCACCGTACCACTCGTCGACGGCGATGGCCTCCCCCTCGCCCGCCTGCGCGGCCGCGTCGTCGTGCTCGAGCTGACCGCCACCTGGGCCGAGCGCTGGGCCGAGGCCTACCCGTTCTACACCCGCCTGTTGCAGCAGCACGGACCCGACCAGCTCGCCGTCGTCGTCGTCGCCATGGACAGCGAGCGCGCGACCCTGAGCCCCGAACCCGGCGTGCGTGGCCGCGGCTTCGACCTCGGCTGGGACCCACAGGGCGCCCTGGCAGCCCGCCTGCAGGCCGCCGCGCTGCCGACCGTCGTCATCCTCGACCGCCAGGGCCGTATCGCCTTCGTCCAGGCCGGCGCCCCCACGGGCGCGACGCGTGCGATCGAGGACGGCGTCCGCCAGGCGCTTACCGTCCCGTGATCCGCCCCTGACCTCGCCGCCTCGCCCTTGTCCACCCACGACGCCGGGGGCATCCTGTAATACTCGCGCGCATGCTCGTCGAACGCCTCAACGCGGTCACCACGGACCCGAAGCTGCAGGCGATGATCGTCCTGCTCGCGTCGTTCGTGGTCGCCTTCGCCACCGAGGTCGTGTTTCGCGGCGTCCTCCTGATCTTCGTCCAGAACACCAAGACCCACCTCGACGACATCCTCGTCGCCAACGTGCGCCGCCCGCTGTTCCTCAGCGTGCTGTTCCTCGGCTTCTCGCTCGCCGCCTCGCTGGTCGAGCCGCACACATGGTTCGTCTTCGCCCTCAACGGCGCGCTGATCTGCCTGGCGATCTTGCTGTGGACCGGCGCCCTGATCCGGATCTCCAGCGCCGTGCTGCGCCACATGGGCGAGCGCCACGGCGCCATCGGCGTGCTTCAGCCGCGCACCTTGCCGCTGTTCGACATGCTGGTGAAGATCTTCCTCGCCGGCGCCGCCATCTACATGATGATGGTCGTGTGGGGCCTCGACCTCACCGGCTGGCTCGCCTCCGCCGGCATCGTCGGCATCGCCGTCGGCTTCGCCGCCAAGGACTCGCTCGCCAACCTGTTCGCCGGCATCTTCATCATCGCCGACGCCCCCTACAAGCTCGGCGACTTCATCATGTTCGAGGACGGCCTTCGCGGCCGCGTCACCGAGATCGGCCTGCGCGCGACCCGGATCCTCACCACCGACGACATCGAGATCAACATCCCCAACCAGCTCATCGGCAACTCCCGCGTCGTCAACGAGTCCGCCGGCCGCCACGAGAAGGAGCGCATCCGCCTCGACGTCTCGGTCGCCTATGGCGTCGACATCGACGTCGCCCGCAAAGTCCTGCTCGAGTGCCCGAAGGCCCAGCCCAGCGTCTGCGAGGAGCCGCGCCCGCACGTCCAGTTCCGTGGCTTCGGCCAGTCCGGCCTCGACCTCACCCTGTGCGTATGGATCGTCAACCCCCGCTTCAAGGAAGACGTCACCGACAACCTCAACAGCCGGATCTACAAGGCCCTCACCGCCGCCAACATCGAGATCCCCTACTCCAAGCACGACGTCTACATCAAGGACCTCACCGCCGTGCAGGCGCTCCTCGCCACCTCGCATCATCCACATCATCCACATCATCCAAATCATCCACATCATCCAAATCATGATGCCGGCGCCAGCCCGCCCGTGGACACCGTCGACGCCATCACCGTCACCACCGCGAGCACCCCGACTCCGCTGTCCCCCCAGGCCGCCGCCGCCCAGGCCGCCCACGCCCTCTCCCCCTCTCCCGCCTTGAACCTGCTCAACACGCCGCGCCGCTACAACTCGGGTGCGCCGGGCTAAAAGGCCGCCGCGCCAGACCTCACGCGCTGGCGCCCCGGACCTCGCCGGCCCGACACGCTACACTCCGCCGCGCTCATGCCCGCCGACGCACCGCCCCGGTCCTCGCGCGCGCAGCTCTGGACTGTCTCCGAGCTGCTGCAGTGGACCTGCGACCGCTTCACCCGCGAGGGCCTCGACGACCCCCGCGCCGACGCCCTCCACCTGCTCGCCCAGGCCCTCGGCTGCGAGCGCATGCAGATCTACCTCCGCTTCGATCAACACGTCGACGAGCCGGCCCGCGCCACCCTGCGTGACCTCATCCGCCGCCGCCTCACCCGCGAGCCCGTCGCCTACATCGCCGGTCGCCGGGGCTTTCACGCGCTCGGCCTCGACCTCCGCGTCGACCCTCGCGTCCTCATCCCGCGCCCGGAGACCGAACATCTGGTCGACTGGCTGCTCGAGGGCCTGCCCTTCGCGCCGAGCCCCGTGCACGTCCTCGACGTCGGCACCGGCTCCGGCGCGATCGCCCTGGCGGTCAAGCACGCCCGCCGCGACGTGCTCGTCACCGCCTGCGACCGCTCCGACGACGCCATCGCCGTCGCCCGCGACAACGCCGGCCGCCTCGCCCTCGACATCACCCTGCACCGCTCCGACCTCCTCGGCGACCTCGAGCGACCCGAGTTCGGCTGGGACGCCATCGCCGCCAACCTCCCTTACATCCCCACCGGGGATCTTACCGGCCTGCAACCCGAAGTGCTCCGCTTCGAGCCCCGCCTCGCCCTCGACGGCGGCCCCGACGGCCTCGACCTCGTGCGCCGCCTCGTCGACACCAGCCCTGACGTGCTCGCCCCGGGCGGCAAGCTCCTCCTCGAGATCGGCATCGGCCAGGCCGACGAGACCCGCGCTGTCCTCGCACGCCGCGGCTTCGTCGACATCGCCACCCGTCGCGACCTCGGCGGCATCGAGCGCGTCGT
>JAYUXQ010001166.1:0-2838 GCA_043752905.1 Nannocystis sp.
GGCGACCCGGGCCTCAGCCCCTCAGCGCCCGCATGGCCGCGGCGAGGCGCGGCAGCGCTTCGCCGATCTCGGCCTCGCTGGCGGCGCCGACGCTGAGGCGGAACCAGCCCTCGTCGCCCGGGACGCCGAAGGCCTGGAACGGGACGATGCCGACACCGGCGTCGTTGAGCACGTACTTCCGGACGTCCTCGTTGCGCCGCAGGACCTCGCCGCCGGGCGTCGTCTTGCCGAAGGGACACAGCTTCACGGTGAGGTAGATGGCGCCCATCGGCGGGATGCTGTCGACCGCGAGGCCCTCGGACTTCATCGCCTGGAACCCGCGGTGCAGGAGGTCGAGGCGCGAGGCGATGCCGCTGAGGAAGGTCGCGTGATAGGTCTCGATCGCGGCCGGGTCGTCGAGCAGCGCGACGGTGGCGACCTGCTCCGGGCGCGGAGCCCAGGCGCCGACGTGGCCGAGCACCGCCGACATCTGGCGGATGACGTCCGTCGGGCCGACCGCCCAGCCGACGCGTAAACCAGTCGCCGCGAACGCCTTGCTGATGCCGTCGACGAAGATCGTGTAGCGCGCCATCTCCGGGACCAGGCCCGGCGGCGTCACGTGGTGCGTGCCGCCAAAGCACAGCATCCAGTAGATGTGGTCGTACATCAGGTACACCGGGCGGGCCCCGTCGCGCTCGCGCGCCCGGTTCTCCGCGAGGATCGCCTCGCAGATGCCGCGCAATGCATCGGCGTCGATCGCCGTGCCCGTCGGGTTCAACGGTGAATTGAGGCACACCAGGCGCGCCGCCGGGAGCTCGTTGAGCAGCGCATCGCCGGTCAGCAAGAACCGCGTCTCTGGCCCGCACACCACCGGCACGCCACGCGCCCCGCACATGTGCACGTAGTGGTTGTTGTTCCAGCTCGGCACGGGATAGATGACCGTGTCGCCCTGGTCGACGAGCGTGCGGTACGTGCCGTAAATGACCGGGCGCGCGCCGCCGGCGACCAGGAACGAGTCGACCGGATACTTGAGGCCGAGGTCCCGCTCGTAGTACCGCTGCAGCGCCTGGCGCAGCTCGGGCATGCCGTTGGCGGGGGGATAGTTGGTCTCGTGGGCCTCGAGCGCGGCGATGACGGCGCGCTGCAGCGTGTCCGGGATCGCGAACTGCTTCGGGTCGAAGTCGCCGACGGTGAGGTTGCAGATCTTGTGACCCTGGGAGATCAGGACCCGAATGTCGGCCGCGATCTTGAGGATCTCCGAGCCGACCAGCGCTCCGGCCATCGTCGACAGGCGCCGCGCGGGCGTCTCCCCGACGTGGGTCGCGTGAGCGGTGAGGTCGTGCAGAGCAGGCTTGGCGGCGTCCGACATCGCGCCGAACTATGCCACACTCGCCGAAGTATGAGCAGCCGCCAACCGCACCTCAGCGCCCGGCTTCAGGGCTTTGGAACCACCGTCTTCACGGAGATGACGCGCCTCGCGCTACAGCACGGCGCCGTCAACCTCGGGCAGGGTTTCCCCAACTTCGACGGCCCTGAATTCGTCAAGGAGGCCGCGATCGCGGCGATCAAGGCCGGGCACAACCAGTACGCCCGCATGTTCGGCATCCCCGACCTCAATCGCGCGATCGCCGAGCACCAGCGCCGCTTCTACGACCTGCGCTACGACCCGGACACCGAGATCACCGTCTACTGCGGCGCGACGGAGGCCATCTGCGCGACCTTCCAGGCCCTGTGCGAGACGGGTGACGAGGTCGTCATGTTCGAGCCCTTTTACGACTCCTACCGGGCCAGCATCACGATGGCCGGCGCCGTGCCCCGCGTGGTGACGCTGCGGGCCCCCGACTTCAGCTACCGCCCGGAGGAGCTCGAGGCCGCGATCACCCCCAAGACCCGCGCGATCCTCCTCAACTCGCCGCACAACCCGAGCGGCAAGGTGTTCTCGAGGAGCGAGCTCGAGCACATCGCCGCGCTGTGTCACCAACACGACCTCATCGCCGTCACCGATGAGGTGTACGAGCACCTGGTTTATGAGGGGACGCACGTGCCGCTCGCCACGCTGCCGGGCATGCAGGAGCGCACCGTGCTCATCTCCTCATCGGGCAAGACCTTCAGCTTCACCGGATGGAAGGTCGGCCACACCTGCGCACCGCCGGCGATCACCGCTGCGTTGCGCTGTGCACATCAGTTCGTGACCTTCTGCACGGCCCCACCGTTCCAGCACGCCCTCGCCCGGGCCTTCGTCGCGGACGACGCCTTCTTCACCGACCTGACCCGCGACTATCAGGCCCGACGCGACCGACTGTGCGACGGATTACGGGAGATCGGCCTCGGTGTACTTCGACCCGCCGGCACCTACTTCGTAATGACGGACATCCGTCCGCTCGGCTACGACGACGACCTCGCCTTTTGTCGCATGCTCCCCGAGAAGATCGGCGTCGCAGCGATCCCGCCGAGCTCGTTCTACGTCAACCCGAAGGAGGGCCGACACCTCGTACGCTGGGCCTTCTGCAAGACCGACGACGTGCTCGACGAGGCCCTCAAGCGCCTGCAAAAGCTCCGCGCGTGAACCACTGATCCATCGATCCACCGATCCATCGATCCATCGATCCACGTCGATCGACCTGAACCAAAGGACAGACCAATGCGAGTAGCGGCGATCCAGAGCGACATCGTGTGGGAAGACCCCGAGGCGAACTTCGAGCGGCTGCGACCCTGGGTCGCCGCCGCCGCCGCCGCGGGGGCGCGGATGGTGGTGCTGCCGGAGATGTTCGCGTGCGGCTTCTCGATGGCGACCGCGCACGTGCAGGAGCCGCCCGACGGCCCGAGCGCGCGCTTCCTCGGCGAGATGGCGAAGCTTCA
>JAYUXQ010001167.1:0-17264 GCA_043752905.1 Nannocystis sp.
GAGGAACATCGGCCGCGCCACGCTAGCACGCTCGCCGCCGGGTCGCGCGGACGTCGACGCGCTCCCCGACCCAGCTCGCGCCCCTTGCCAGTCCGAAGCCCGCCCGCCAAAGTGAGGTCCGCATGCTCGCCGCCACCCTCGCCGCGTTGCTGGCCACCGCCCCCCCGGGGCCGGCACCGCGAGCCGGGTCGTCCTCGCTGCCGCCCTCGCAGGGCTCCACCCTGCCCTCTTCGCAGGCCTCCACCCTGCCCTCTTCGCAGGCCTCCACCCTGCCCGCCCCACCGCGCTCGCTGGCCTCTGCCCTGCCGCGTTCGCCATGTTCCGCGACGCCGGGCGTGGGTCTCGGGCCGGTCGATGCGCCGGCGCAGTTGACCGTGTTCATCGATCCGCTGACCGGCTCGCCGGGCGCGCTGTCGCTGTGGATCGAGCTGCGCCGGCTGGTCAGCGATCTTCGCGGCGACCTGCACGTGCGGGTCGAGCCGGTCAGCGGCGGCATGGTCCGCGACCCTGCGAACGAGGCGCTGCTGCGCTGGTTCCTGGCCGCCAGCGACGCGGGCGCGCAGGAGGCCGCGTTGCGGCTGATCGACCGTGATGGCCGCGATCGGCTCGCGCTTCGGCTGGCCCGGCCGGGTGGGGCCGCCGCGCTGGCGGCCGAGATCGGCAAGCCCGGGCCGCTGCCGGTCGACCCGTGCAGCGACCGCCGCATCGAGGCCGCGCGCCGGTCCCTGCGCGAACACCAGCAATCGGCAGGCAGCTTCGCCGGGCGGCCGCCCCTGTTCGCGCTCGGCCAACGCCTGGTCTTCGAGGACAACGGCAGCCTCGAGCGCGTGCGTGGCGAGGTCGCCCGCGAGCTCCAGCGCCTGCGCAGCGATCGACCGCCGGCCGGGCGCAACAGCTGGCCGCCGGCGCGTCCGGGCGTCAGTCTGCGATTGATCCGCCCGCCGGCCGCGGCCGGCATGGTGGTCGGCGGCGTCGGCTTGCCCCACCGCCTCGTCGTCTTCGTCGAGCATGACGAGCACCCGAACCTCGGCAACCTCGGCCCGGTGCTCGAGTACCGGCGCCGCAACCCCGGCCGCCTGGCGATCCAGATCATCGCCCGCGGGACCACGGCGGCGGCTCGCCTGCTGCGCCTGCGCCTGTGCGGGGCGCAAAAATTGGGCCTGGAGCTGGAGTACCTGCGCCGTCTCGCGCAGGGCCCGATGACCCGGGACCGGCCGACCGCGGAGCCGGTGCCGCTGGTGGAACGCCTCGACGAGGCCGCCGAGGCGCACCGCTGCGAGACGGGCGAGCCCGAGCTCGAGCCCGCACCCGGCGGCGCGCGGGGCTTGCCAGACGGCGCCTGGCTGGACGGCACCGCCGTCGGCCAGGGAGATCTCGAGGCGATCGGCGTGCGGATCGTCGGCTTGGAGGCCGCCCAGCGGCCGCTCGATGCCGTATTCTCGGCGGCAGCGCCCGCGGAGCTGTGACAGCCAGTCCTCCAGAGCACGCCACCACCGCAGAGCCCACCGAGAGCCATACCCGAAGCAGGTCGCAGCACGATGGAGATCAAGCACTGGGCAGCCACCGATGTGGGACGCAAGCGGTCCCACAACGAGGACAACTTCCTCATCGACAAGAACTTGAACCTCTTCGTCGTCGCCGATGGGATGGGTGGCCACGCGTCAGGAGAGGTGGCCAGCGCGATCGCGGTGCACACGATCCGCGACGTCGTGTTCGCCGAGCGTGACCTGCTGACGCAGTACACCGACTTCGACGCGACGGCGCAGATGGAGCTGTGCACGCTGCTCGAGTACGCGGTCCACAGCGCCTCGGCCCGCATCTTCCACAAGGCCCAGCAAGAGCCCGAGAAGCGCGGCATGGGCACCACCGTGGTCGCCCTGCTGACGATCGGTCAACGCGGCTTTATCGCCTACGTCGGCGACAGCCGGATCTACCTCAGCCGCAACGGCGTGGTCTATCCGCTGACCGAAGATCACAGCCTGATGAACGAGCTGATCCGCAGCGGCAAGGTCCGCGCGGACGAGTTCGCGGTCTCGCCCTACGCCAACTTCAAGAACGCGATGACGCGGGCGGTCGGCGTCTACGAGCACGTCGAGGTCGACATCCTCGACTTCGAGATCCTGCCCGGCGACGCGTTCCTGCTGTGCTCCGACGGCCTCTACGATTACCTCGACGACGCCGAGATCGCGAGCTCGCTGGCGCTGTCCAACATCGAGGAGATCCCCGGTCGCTTCATCGACATGGCCAACAGCCGCGGCGGCAAGGACAACATCACCGCGCTGGTGGTCCAGGTGGCCCCCGATGAGAGCTCGGCCAGCCGCGCCGCGCAGCTCAACTTCACGGTCGATGCCTTGCGCCGGATCCCGCTGATGGACCAGCTGTCGTACCAGCAGCTGTGCAAGATCATGAACATCGCGCGCATGCAGCCGTGCCGCGTCGGCGAGCTGCTGTGCCGCGAGGGCACCCCCGGCGGCGACCTCTACGCCGTGCTCGAGGGCACCGTCACGCTGTCGCGCGGCGGCACCCCGATGACCACGATCCACGCCGGCGAGTGCTTCGGTGAGACCGACCTGATCGCCGGTGAAGTGGCCCGCGCCACCGCGATCGCCGACAAGGCCGGCAAGCTGCTCAAGATCGGTCGCCGCGACGTGCTCGAGGTCCTGCGCCGCGACCCCGGGCTGGCATCGAAGCTGCTGTGGAACCTCGCGCGCGAGCTCGGCAAGCGCCTCGAGGACGCCCAGCTCCAGCTGAGTAGCGCGCTCGGCGAGGACAGAACCATGGTCGTCGACATCGACACCCTCGACACCCCCGACGGCGTCGAGGAGACCAACCCGCGTGCGATCGTCATTCCCAAGCTGACCACCTCGTCCGGCCCGGCCCCGACCTCCTCGGCACCATCGGCCCCGACCTCCTCGTCACCATCGGCCCCGACCTCCTCGTCACCATCGGCCCCGACCTCCTCGGCATCCTCGGCATCCTCGGCATCCCCGGCATCCTCGGCATCCCCGGCATCCCCGGCCGCCCCCTCGAGCCTCTCCGCCTCCTCCAGGAGCGCCTCGCCCGCGGCCACCGCGGCGGCGCGGGCCGCTGCCGCGAAGGCGGCCAGCGGCGAGCCGGAGATCCTTGAGGAGATCGACGAGTTCGAGGACGTGCTCGATGAACCCGGATGACCCGCAGCCCCCGCAAGACTCGCGCGAGGCCGAGCTGCTGGCCGCCGCGTGGCAGGCCCGCGAGGCCGCGCTGTGCCCGCACAGTCACTTCGCCGTCGGCGCGGCGATCCTCGACGGTGAGGGTCGCGTGTGGACAGGCGCCAACGTCGAGAACGCCAGCTACACGCTCGGCCTGTGCGCCGAGCGGGTCGCCCTGTTCTACGCGCTGACCCACGGCGCCCGCGACATCCGCAGTGTCGTCGTCGTCACTGGCGCGGCCACGCCGTCGAGCCCGTGCGGGGCGTGCCGCCAGATCCTGTTCGAGTTCGCCGCGAACGCCACGCTCGTCACCGCGATCGCCGACGGCCAGGTCCTGCGCAGCTCGATCCGCGACCTCCTACCCCACGGCTTCGACGCCTCCTCGCTCGCGTGAACATGTCGCTGCCCGGTGGCGCCCGCCCGGCGGCCTGCGCGGCCGTGACGGCCTCCCCGGGCTCGGAGGCGACAGCGAGGTCACCACGCCGCAGGCCGTGACCCGGTGACGCGCACCGGCTGCCTGACGCCCGCCATGGACCTGTCCCCGGGGACAGGCCCGACGCCCGCGCCATGACACGGGGCCACGGGGCCACGGGGCCACGGGGCCACGGGGCCACGGGGCCACGGGGCCACGGGGCCACGGGCGTCCGCTCAGCCGCCGAGGCGGGTCCGCGTGCGCTCGAGTCGCTCGACGTCGGTGCGCAGCTCGGCGAGGCGAGCCTCGTCCTTGGCGATGACCTCTGGCGGAGCCTTGGCGCGAAAGCCCGCGTTGCCGAGCTTGCGGGCCAGCGCGTCCTCCTCCTTGCGCAGCTTTTCCAGGTCCTTTGCGATGCGCACGCGCTCGGCCGCGAGGTCGACGAGGCCGACCAGCGGCAGCACGACCTCGACGCCGCGGACCACCGCGCTGCCCGACTCCTGCGGCACCTCGGCGGCCTCGACGACGCGCAGCGACTGCAACCGGGCCAGGTGCACGACGCTGGCCTGCAGGCGCTCGACACGGGCACGGGCGGCCGGGTCCTCGGCGCGCAGCAGGATCTCGACGCGCTGCGCGGGCGAGATCTTGAACTCCGCCTTGAGGCTGCGGGTCGCGGTGACGATGTCGATGACGGCCGCCATGTCCTCGCGGGCCTCGCGGACGCCGGGGTCGGCGAGCAGCGCCCCTGCGAGCTCGACCGGGCCGGCCATGCGCATGAGCCCACCGTCGGCGCGCTCGCTGGCCCGCGGGTAGGCGGCGAGCATCAGGCTCTCCGGGCTGCCCCCTGGGTGCGGCAGGGTCTGCCACAGGGTCTCGCTGATGAACGGGACGATCGGGTGCATCGTGCGCAGCACCAGGTCGAACACGGTCGCCAGCGTGCCCTGGGTTGCCAGCTTGCGGGCTTCGTCCACCCCTTCCCCATGACCGCGCAGGCTCGGCTTGGCGGCCTCGAGGTACCAGTCGCACAGCTCGTACCACACGAACTGGTAGATCGCGTGAGCCGCGAGATCGAGGCGGTAGCTGGTCAGGAGTTCGTTGACCTGCGTCGCCGTCTCGATCGCGCGCGCCAGGATCCACCTGTCTGCAGTCGCCAGCGACACAAAGTTGCCGGCTTCGAGGACATCACGGCGCCAGCTCGCCAGCTCGGCGTCGCCAAAGCCCTCGAGGTTCATACCGACGAAGCGCGCCGCGTTCCAGAGCTTGTTGCAAAAATTGCGGTAGCCCTCGACGCGCGCGCGGCTAAAGATGATGCCCTGGTCCTGGCCGGCCATCGTCGCCAGGTAGAAGCGCAGCGAGTCGGCGCCGAACTCCTCGATGAGGCCGATCGGGTCGACGACGTTGCCGCGCGTCTTCGACATTTTTTTCCCGTCCTCGCCGAGCACCATGCTGTGCAGGAAGACGGTCTTGAACGGCACCTCGCCGGTGAAGTGCAGGCCGAGCATCATCATGCGCGCGACCCAAAAGAACAGGATGTCCCAGCCGGTCTCCATCAGGTCGGTGGGATAAAAGCGCTCGAGATCGGCGGTCTGCGCCGGCCAGCCGAGGGTCGTCAGCGGCCACAGGCCCGACGAGAACCACGTGTCGAGCACGTCGGGGTCCTGGACGATGTCCATCGCGCCGCACTTGCTGCAGTGCGCCGGGTCCTCGCGACCGACGGTGATGCTCGCGCAGGCCTGGCAGTGCCACGCGGGGATCCGGTGGCCCCACCACAGCTGACGCGAGATGCACCAGTCCTGGATGTTCTCCATCCAGCGGTAATAGTCGGCGGTGCGGTGCTCCGGGAGGATCCGCGTGCGGCCGTCGCGGACCGCCGCGAGCGCCTTGTCGGCGAGCGGCTTGGTATCGACGAACCACTGGTCCGAGGGCAACGGCTCGCACACCACGCCGGTGCGCTGCGAGACGCCGAGGTTGAGCTTGTGCGGCTCGACCTTGACCAGCACACCCGCGGCCTCGAGCGCGGCGACCACGGCCGTGCGCGCGGCCTGGACCTCGAGCCCGCGAAACGCCTCGGGGGCGTTGGCGTTGATCTTGCCGTCGAAGCCGAGGATCGTCAGCACCTCGAGGCCGTGACGCTTGCCGGTCTTGAAGTCGTTGAAGTCGTGGGCCGGCGTCACCTTGACGGCCCCTGTCCCAAAGGTCATGTCGACGAGGATCGCGTCGCCGACGATCGGGATCGATCGGCCGGTCAGCGGCAGGATCACGCGGCGGCCGATCAGGTGCTGGTAACGCGGGTCGTCCGGGTGCACGGCGACGCCGGTGTCGCCGAGCATCGTCTCCGGGCGCGTCGTCGCGACCACGAGCTTCTCCTCCGTACCCTCGACCGGGTAGGCCAGGTGCCACAAGAAGCCGTCGACCTCCCTGTGCTCGACCTCGAGGTCGCTGAGCGCCGTCTGGCTGGCGTGGTCCCAGTTGATCAGGCGGTAGTCGCGGTAGATGAGACCATCCTCGTACAGGCGACAAAACGCCTCACGCACCGCGCGTGACGAGACCTCGTCCATCGTGAAGCGGTCGCGCGACCAGTCGAGCGAGGCCCCGAGCGCCGCGTGCTGGCGGTCGATGATGCCGCCGTGCTCATCCTTCCACTTCCACGTGCGGGCCAGGAACGCCTCGCGACCGATGCCGACCCGCGTCTTGCCCTCCTTCGCCAGGTCGCGCTCGACCATCACCTGCGTGGCGATGCCGGCGTGGTCGGTGCCCGGCAGCCACATTGCCGCGGCGCCCGACATGCGATGCCAGCGGACGTACGCATCCTCGATCGTCGCCGTGAGCGCGTGACCCATGTGCAGCCTGCCGGTGACGTTGGGCGGCGGCAGGACCACGGTGAAGGTGGGTTGTCCGTGGTCGGCCGCGGGCTTGAAGTGACCGGCGTCGCGCCAGCCCTCATACAGCCGCGTCTCGACCGCCTTGGGCTCGTAGACAGTGCGGAGCGGTTCCATGCTCGTTCCTCGAAATTTCGGAAGGTCTCGGGCCGGGAGGGCCGTGAAACCCTCAGGCCCGGGGGCCGTGAAGACGAATACAAATAGAAAAGGGACGCGAGGTCGTTTCAGACCCGCGTCCCGCGAAGCAATATCAGGCCCGGAGGGCCGGGTAACTGGCGTTGAGAGAGGGTCTAGCCCTTCTGCTTCAACGCTTGCTCGGCGAGGTCGGGTACGACCTCCCAGACGACCTGCTCGACGACGTCGCGGCTGAGGGCCAGGAGCGCCTCGACGGCGCGCGGGTCGAGCCCCGAGGCTGCACCACCGGCGGCCTGCAGGCGCTTGAGCATGCCGGGCGTGGGGGAGCCGGCGGGAACGAAGGGGATCGGGACGGCGATGGGGATCTTGCTGGCCATGTCTTCCACCGAGGTAAAGGCTGCGGGCAGGCGCGAGCCCTGACCGGAAGCCGACGAGGACATCGAGGGTGCTACGGAGGCGGCGGCCGGCTTGGCCGGGGAAGTCGGCGCCTGCTTGGGCGCGGGGGTGCCGGCAGCGGCGGGGCGCGCAGCAGCGGCCGTGGGAGCAGCAGCGGCCGCAGCAGCGGGACGCGCGGCGGTCGCGGCGGTCGGCGAGGGAGTCGGGGAAGTGGTCGAGCCGACCGAGGTCGAGACCGGCTGGCGGACAGGCGCGGGCTTGCTGGCCACGCTCTTGCCGGAGACCAGCGCGTTGACCTTCTCCATCAGCTCCTGCGTGTCGAAGGGCTTGGTCATCGCCCCGTTCGCGCCGGACGCCTGGACCTGGCCCTCGTCGATGCCGGTCTGGTTCGAGACGAGGATCAGCACCGGGATGTGGGCTGTCTCGGGATCGGCGCGAAGTTGGCGAGCAACATCATAACCGGATGGCTCACCGGCGGCGAGCACGGCGTCGACGATCAGGATGTCGGCCGGCATCTGTTTGGCGCGCGCGACCGCCTCCGAGCCCTTGCTCACCGCGACCACTTCGCAGTCTTCCGCCGCGAAGGTGATCTTGATGGCGAGGCGCATCGTCTTGCTGTCATCGATCGCGAGGATCTTGGTCGGCATCAGGGCTCCTTCGAGGCAGCAGGGGTACCATGGAGCACGTGAGCCGGTCAACGAAACCAATGCCCACGGGCCGGGGCCTCCCGCCGGGGACCGACCCGCGTCCGACCGCCCCGGGGAGGGCCGGAAATTCGCTGCCAGGCGCCTCCCTGGCGGCCGGCAGGCGGGGTCCGGCCGTCGGCGCGACCTGGTGGGGCGCGCCCGTGCGGGCCGAAAAGCCCCAAGACCGCCTCTCCGGGCTCGCCCAGGCCCTCGTCGGCGAGGCCCTGTTGCAGCACGTCGCGGGCCGCCGCGTTCTTGACATTGGTTCGGGCTCCCCGGAGATCGCCCACTGGGTCCGCCCGATCGCCGCCTCGCTCGACACCGTCGACCTCGCCCCCTGCACCGATGAATCCGGCGAGATCCGGCTGCCCCAGGCCGACGCCCGCTACGACGTGGTCTACAGCCTGAGAACGCTCGCGCACCTCGGCCACGACGAGGCCTCGTCCGACCTCGGCGTGCGCACCTTGCTGGCCGAGGCCGCGCGCGTGACCGTGCCCGGCGGCGTCATCCTCGTCGACATCAACAACCCCCGCAGCCTGCGCGGGTTCTTCTATGGCATCCGCCACCCGATCACCATCGTCGCCACCGGCAGCATGGTGCTGGCCGACGCCCAGCACCGCGTCACCCGCCACGACACCCTCGCCCGCCTGCTGCGCGTCGCCCCGCCCAGCCTCGAGGCGGTCGCCGTGCACGGGATCCGCGTGCTCGTCCCGATCGCGCGCGCGCTGCGGATCCCGATCCTCGGGCGCCTCCTGGCCGCGAGTGAATGGTGGGCCCGTGACAGCTCTCTTCGCGGCTTCGGAGCCCACCTGCTGGTCGCCCTGCGCAAGGACGAGGACGCCGACCGCAAGCGCCCGGGCGGGGCAGACATGAAACCTACATCGACTTACTGATCAGGCAGGATCCTTGCGCGACGGGCCGCAGTGATCGACCTTCGAGATCCATTTACCCAGGTCTCCGCATGCACCCCGCCCGCCCACGCCGACACCCCCGAGGCCTGTCCCAGCTCGAGCTGCTGCTCGTGCTGGCGATCCTCGGCATCCTCGCCGTGCTCGCGGTCGGTGAGCTGCGCACGCTGTCGCGCCGCAGCAAGACCGAGGAGGCCGTCCGCGGCCTCGCCGACATGTTCAACGGCGTCGCCGCCCACTTCAACGAGCAACGCCCCGACTACGGCGCGCCCGGCCTGCCGCCGCACCGCTGCCCGCACGCGCCCGACCAACCACTCTCGGGCGAGCAAGCCCCCACCCCGTCGCTCGCGCTGCGCTGCGCCGACGGCCCCGGCGGCCGCTGTACCCCCCGTCAGGGCGCCGACGGCCCGGGCACCTACGACCTCACCGAGTGGACGCAGAGCCCCGTGTGGCAGGGCATGAACTTTCGCCACACCGGCGGCCACCGCTTCCACTACAGCTACAGCTACAGCAACATCGCGACGCCCGACGGCCACGGCGCCTGCGAGTTCACCGTGCGTGCGACCGCGGACCTCGACGGCGACGGCGTGTGGTCGGTGTACGAGCGCGGCGGCTTCGCCGAGCGCACCGGCGTGAACGCCGACGCCGGCCTGCGGATCGTTCAACCGCTCGAGTGAGGCCGCGTCGCTGCGGCGACCTCGAGGTGGCCAACCGGCGGGACACTCGCACGCCGAAGTTGCATCACCATCGATGCGAGCTAGCGTGCGCCGCCATGTCCACCGCGCCGCACGACGCCCTGTTCAAGGCGACCTTCTCGCAGGTCGAGCGCGCCGCGGAGGAGCTACGCCACGTGCTCCCGCCGGGGCTGCTCGCCCGCATCGATCTTTCGAGCCTGTCCCTCGAGGCAGGTAGCTTCATCGACGAGGCGCTGCGCGAGCGTCACACCGACCTGCTCTACTCCCTGCGCCTCGACGGCCGCGACGCCCGCATCTATCTCCTGTTCGAGCACCAGAGCACCCCCGACTCGTGGATGCCGCTGCGACTGCTGCGCTACATGCTGCGGATCTGGGAGTCCTGTGTCGCCGACGGCGCGACCCTGCTGCCGGTCGTCATCCCCGTCGTGCTGCACCACGGCGACGCCGGCTGGCGCGCGCCGACCCGCTTCGAGGCGCTGTTCGACCTGCCCCCGGAGGCCGCCGAGTTCACCCCACACTTTCGCTTCGTCCTCGACGACCTCGCCACCGAGAGCGAGGCGGCCCTGTTCGCCCGGGCGGCCTCCGCGTTCACCCGTCTGGTGCTGACGGCGCTGCAGCAGGCCCGCAGCGAGCGAGCGCTGGCCGAGATGCTGCGCAGCTGGGCGGCGCTGATCCAGGAGTTGCACTGCGCGCCGGACGGCGGGCGTGCACTCGACCTGGTGTTCCGCTATCTTTTCGAGGTCCGCGGCGCCGCGGAATTCGACGCTGCCGCGGCGACCGCCCACGAGATCCAGGCCGGAACAGAAAACGAGGAGGCCATGCAGACCATCGCGCAAATGCTTGAATCGAGAGGCATGGAACGTGGCATCCAGCAGGGTCGGCAGGAGGGTCGGCAGGAGGGCCTTCTGGAGGGACTCCTGCGGGGCCGCCGTGAGTTCTGCCTGGGGCTGATGGAATGCCGCTTCGGCGAGCTTCCCACGCACGTGCGCGAGCGAGTCATGGCCAGCGATGACGCCGAGCTCGCGCGGTGGAGTGCCCGCCTCTTCAAGCCCGATGACGCCAACAGCCTCGACGACATCTTTGTCGACCCCTGACCATCGTCACCACGCCTGCAGATCGGCCCGAGAGCGAGGACCCGTGGAGACCACCGGGCAACTTTGGCTCCTGCACCGGGGCTTTCGCCTCCTCGAGCGACACGGCCTCGGGGAAAATTTCACCACCTGAGCAGTCTGTCGCCGACGCACAAAACAAGGAGGGCCCCGCACGCGGAGCCCTCCTTGTTTCACGTGACTCTCTCACGTGGGTCACGCGACGGGCACCCGGAGGTGCCCGCCCTCATCACAGCGTTTAGCTGCGGTCCTTGAAGCGACCGGCGAACACGTCGCCGAGGGTCGCACCGGCCTCGGAGGCGTTGGTGAAGCCCTGGGCGTCGGCGAGGTCGTCCTGGCGGCGAGCCGACTTGATGGACAGGCCGATCTTGCGCTCCTGCGGGTCCATCTGGATGATCTCGGCGCGGACCTTTTGGTTCGGCTCGAGGTGGGTGCGGGGGTCCTCGACGCGCTCCTCGGAGATCTCCGAGATGTGGATGAGGCCCTCGATGCCGGGCTCGAGCTCGGCGAAGGCGCCGAAGTCGGTCAACTTGAGGATCTTGACCTCGACGATCTTGCCGATCGGGAAGTCGTACGGGATGCGGTCCCACGGGTCCTGCGCGAGCTGCTTGAGGCCGAGGCTGATCTTCGGCTTCTCGCCCGTGTTGTCGATGTTGAGGACCATCGCACGGACCTTGTCGCCCTTCTTGAACAGCTCCGACGGGTGGCGGACGCGCTGCGTCCACGACAGGTCGGTGATGTGCACGAGGCCGTCGATGCCGGGCTCGAGCTCCACGAACACGCCGAAGTCGGCGATGTTGCGGATGACGCCCTCGACGACCGCGCCGGGCGGGTAGGTCTCGAGGACCTTGTCATACGGGTTCTCCTCGAGCTGCTTCATGCCCAGGGAGATGCGGTTTTGCGACACGTCGATGTCGAGGACCACCGCACGAACCTCGTCGCCGATCTTGAGGATCTGCTTCGGGTTCTTGATCTGGCGGGTCCACGACATCTCGGAGACGTGGACGAGGCCCTCGATGCCCTCCTCGAGCTCGACGAAGGCGCCGTAGTCCTTGATCGACACGACCTTGCCCTCGACGACGGTGCCGGGGATGTAGCGGGTCTCCGCGTTGACCCACGGGTCCGCGGTGATCTGCTTGAGGCCCAGCGAGACGCGCTCGGAGTCGCTGTTGAACTTGAGGACCTTGACCTTGACCTTGTCGCCGACCTGGAACAGCTCGGACGGGTGGTTGACCCGGCCCCAGCTCATGTCGGTGATGTGGAGCAGGCCGTCGATGCCGCCGAGGTCGATAAAGGCGCCGTAGTCGGTCAGGTTCTTGACCACGCCCTCGACGATCTGGTCCTCCTGAAGGCGATTGAGCGTGTCGCTCTTCAAGTTCGCGCGCTCGGCCTCGAGCAGCACGCGGCGGCTCAGCACGATGTTGCCGCGCTTCTTGTTGAACTTGATGATCTTGAAGGGGAACTCTTTGTTGATGAAGGTGTCCAGGTTACGGACCGGGCGCAGGTCGACCTGCGAGCCGGGCAGGAACGCCTTGACGCCACCCTGCAGCAGGACCGCGAGGCCGCCCTTCACGCGCGCCTGGATGATGCCGTTGACGAGGCCCTCCGCCTCGCAGGCGCTCTGGATCTCGTCCCACACCTTGCGCTTGCGGGCCTTGTCCTTCGAGAGGATGACGAGGCCGTTCTGGTCCTCGGTCGCCTCGAGCAAGACCTCGATCTTGTCGCCGACGTGGACGTTGATGCTGCCGTCCTCCTCGGCGAACTCGCGCAGCGGGACCTGGCCCTCGGCCTTGCAGCCGACGTCGACCACGGCGTAATCGCCGATGATGTCGACCACCGTCCCGGTGACGATGCTTCCCTCCCGGATGTCGCCGGTCTCGAGGGTGTTCTTCTCAAAAAGCGCGGCGAAGTCGTCGTCGTCCGCGGAAAAAGCTTGTTGGGTTTGCATGTTGGAGTGTTGGTTTCTTTCTCGTGGAGTCCCGAGCGAACGAGGCGCCGATGGACCGTCGTGGCAGTCCGATCTTCACCCCATCCACAAGAGCGCGGGGAACGTAGGTCCCTTCGCACAAAAGGTCAACCGTCGCGCCTGCCACACCAGGTCTTTTGCGGGGATCCAGGGGGTGCCCTGCGCCCGGTTCCGGCCGAAACCCGGTGTCAGGCTCCGGCGTCGGTGGGGCGGATGGGGCGGATGGGGCGGACGGGGCGGACGCCGCGGACGACGGCCAGGATGGCGTCGACGACCTCGTCGACCTCGAGGCCGGTCGAATCGACCCGGACCGCGTCGGGCGCCTCGACCAGCGGGGCGACCTGCCTGGTCTGGTCGCGCTCGTCGCGGTCCTTGAGGTCGCGCAGGACCTGCTCGATCGGCGGGGCGACCGGCTTTGGGCCGGTGGCGAGCTCGTGCTGGCGGCGGCTGGCCCGGACCCGGTCGTCCGCGGTCAGGAAGAACTTGTAGGGGGCGTCGGGGAACACCACGGTGCCGAGGTCGCGGCCCTCGGCGACGCACCCGTGCTCGCCCAGTTCGCGCTGGATCCCCAGCAGCCCCCGGCGAACCGCCGGATGGGTCGACACCTGCGAGGCGCCGTCCGAGATCTCCGGGGTCCGGATCTCGGCCGTGACGTCGCGCCCGGCCAGCATCACCCGCTGCGGCGCGGCTGCCACGGGGATGAAGCGCACCGGGAAGTCGGCGGTCAGCGCGGCCAGGCCAGCCTCGTCCGACCAGGCGACCCCGCGCTCTCGCGCCACCCATGCCAGCGCCCGGTAAATCGCGCCCGTGTCGAGCACCGGCAGCGCCAGGCGCTCCGCGAGCCGGCGCGCCACGGTGCTCTTGCCCGCGCCCGCCGGTCCGTCGATGACGATGAGCACGCCGCTTGCCATTCGCGGCCAGCTTAGACCACAACCGCCGGGGCGCTGACAAGTCGGCAAGTCGGCAAGTCGGCAAGTCGGCAAGCGGACCGCGAGGACCCGAGGGCGCACCTGTGCACACCGCCGCGCGAGCGGCCCTGCGACGGGCCTGCGCGGGGCCCGGCTTCCCTCTTGCCGGAAAGGTCCGGCTGCGGCAGCTTGCTGGCCCATGTCCCTCCGGTCCTCTCCTGTCGTGCCAGTCGTGGGCGAGGCTACCGTCGCCGCTTTCGCGGGGGTCGCCGCTTTCGCGGGGGTCGCCGCTTTCGTGGGGGTCGCCAAGATCGCGGAGGTCGCCAAGATCGCGGCGGCCAGCGGCGCGCTCGCGCTGGTCCTCACCGGCTGCGCGACGGTCAAGCCCTCGGAGCGCGAGGTGCTGAGCCGTCCGGAGATGAACCCGGCGAGCGAGGGCCTCGAGGAGCAGTTCCAGTCCCACGTCGAGTCGGCCCGCGAAGGTGGCTTTGGCGGGCACGGCGCCGCAGGTGGCGGATGCGGCTGCGGCTGATCGGGTCGCGCCTGACCGGCGCGACGCTCGGGCTCGGGGCGGTGCTCGTGGCCCGGCCGCTGGTCGCCGAGGACCGCATCGTGCTTCGCGGGAACTACTACCGCGAGCAGTCGACCCGCGTGATCGCGCCGGTGGTTTACATCGAGAAGGACGTCCCCGATGAGCGCTTCACGGTCGGCGCGGAGTATCTGCTCGACGCCGTGACCTCGGCCTCGATCGGCGCCGGCGCGGCGGCGGTGACCGGCGGCGATTACTTGTTCACCGAGTTTCGCCACGAGACCACGCTGCGGCTGGCCTCGCGCCTGCGCAATTGGCAGCTCGGCGGCTTCTTCCGCTACTCGACCGAGAGCGACTGGATCTCGCGATCGTTCGGGGCCTCGGTCGCGCGCGACGTATTCGGCCGCGCCGGCAACGTCAGCGTCAGTTACACCGGCAACTTCGACTCGGTGAACAAGATCTTCGCCGGCCGGGTCCTGCCGCACAAGTCGACCGGCGACACCAACCTCCAACAGGTCAACTTCCTCGGCCTCGGCTACACCCACGCGCTCACGCCTCGCCTGCTCGGCGGCGTGCTCGCGGAGGGCATCATCGCCACGGGCCCGCAGGACAACCCGTATCGCCAGGTCCGCGACGGCCTGCCCGAGACCCACCCGCTGCTGCGTCGACGTGGTGCCATTAGCGGGTTCCTGCGCTACGCCGTGCCGCGGACCCCGCTGGTGCTCGAGCCGCGCTACCGCTTCTATGGCGACGACTGGGGCATCGTCGCCCACGGCATCGATCTCCGGGCCCACGTCCGCTTCCTCAAGCGCGTCATCTTCCGCGCCAGATATCGCTACTACACGCAGACCGGCGCGAGCTTTTGGGCCGCGGACGGCTACTACCCGCCGGGCGCCGAGTTTCGCACCGCGGACCCGAAGATGAGCAAGTTCCACTCGCACACGCCGGGCGCCGAGCTGACGCTCGAGCTCGACGGTCTGGCCCGCCGCGTGCGTGGCCTGCAGTGGCTGCGCGGTGCGTGGGTTCAGGTGACCTACAACCATATCTTCCAGACCAACCGCTTCGGCAACGCGCGCCTCGGTAGCCTCGCCTTCTCGGTGCCCTTCTGATCGAGGGTGACGTTTGGCGAACATGTCCCCGGAGCCAGATGACCCGCCGATCTTTCGCGGCTACAGCGAGTTCGGCGCGGCCCTGGCGGAGTTCGTCACCGCGGAGCCCAGCGCCCACGGCGCGATCCTCAGTGACGCCGAGGGCGACCCCATCGACTTCGCGCACCGCCACGGCGCGGTGACCCCCCTCGATCTCCAGATCGCCGGCGCCCAGGTCGAACAGTCGGCGTCCCGCACGGCGGCCTGGTGCGTGCGTCAGGGCCTCGGACGCTGTGAGATCCTGATTGAGGCAAGTCACGGCCTCCTGTTGAGCGCCGCGCCCGGCGACGGCTGCGTGCTGACCTCTCTGCACGCCGCACCCGAGCGGGGCGGCGGACGCGATCAGCCGGACCCGGCGGACATCGTGAGCGCCACCGATGACGCGCGCGAGGACGGCCTCGATGGGCTCCTGGCCCGCTTCGCGGACCTGCGTCACCGCATCGCTGCCTTGATCCAGTAGTTTCCGATCGTTCCAGGCGTGGTCCAGGTTCGACGCCAACGAACCCGCATGGACTTCTCGGCCCCGGTAGTTTATGAGAACCGGCCTTCCCGGCCCGGCCAGCTTGACCGGGGGCGGCTTTCCGCGAAGACTGTCCCGCGGCCTGCGCCGGCACCACCCTCTGCCCCTGACGGCAAGGAGTCAGTTCGTTCCCATGGCAACCTACATCACCGAAGAGTGCATCAACTGCGGCGCGTGCGAGCCGGAGTGCCCCAACGAGGCCATCTCGGAGGGCGACGATACCTACGTGATCGACCCGGCCCTGTGCACCGAGTGCGTCGGCTTCCACGACTACGAGGCCTGCCAGGCTGTGTGCCCGGTCGAGTGCTGCCTGCCCGACCCGAACCGCCGCGAGAGCGAGGCCGAGCTGCTGGCCCGCGCCCAAAAGCTCCACCCCGAGACCAAGTTCCCGACCGTCGAGGACCTCCCGACCAACCTCAGCCGCTTCCGCAAGTGAACCGCCAGCGGCGGCGACGGAAAGTCCGATGTCCGACGCCCACGCCGGGAGCCCCGAGGACCCCGGCACCGCCGCTGACGCTGCTGTCGAGCCCATGAGGCCCATGAGGCCCATGAGGCGAAGTCCCACCGCGCTGTGGTGGTGGCTTCGCCTCTCGCTATCGGTGGTGATCACCGCGACGATCGTCGTGCTCGTCGCGCGGCGCGTCGACGCCGTGCCCGATGATCTTCGGGTCCGCGCCTGGGCCGTGCCGGCCTACCTCGGGACCCTGGTCCTGTACTTCTTCGCCCGCGCCGGTCGCTGGTGGTTCCTGGTCCGTCCGCTCGGGCCGCTTCGCTTCCGTTCGCTGCTGGCGGTCGCCTGCGCCGGCTTCCTGTGGATCTTGCTGCTGCCGTGGCGCCTCGGCGAGTTCGTGCGACCCCTGCTGCTCGCCCGCGCCTCGCCGATCCCCTTCAGTCAGGCGCTCGGCACCGTCGCGCTCGAGCGCGTCGTCGACGGCCTGCTGGTGTGCTGCATGTTCTTCGTCGCCACCGCGGCGCTGCCCGCCGCGCCCGCGCTCGCCGGCCTGTACGCCGCCTGTCTCGGGGTCGCCGCGCTGTTCGGCGGGGCCCTGCTCGTGCTGCTCGCGCTGGCGATCTGGCCGGGAGTCGCGGGGGCCGCCCTGCACGCGACGATCGGCCGCGTCGCCCCCGGCCTCGCCACGCGCCTCGCCACCCTCGCCAGCGGCGTCTCGGAGGGGCTCGCCGCCCTGCCATCCGTGCGCCCGCTGCTGTGGTTCGTGCTCGCCACGCTGGTCTACTGGGCCGCCAACGCGCTCGGGATGTGGGTGCTCGCCCGCGGCTGCGACCTCTCGCTCGGCCTCGCCGAGGTCGTCGCCGTGCTCGCGGTCCTCAACCTCACCCTGCTGATCCCCGGGCCGCCGGCGCACGTCGGCACCTTCCAGCTCGGCGTGCTCACCGGCCTCGCGCTGTTCCTCCCCGACGAGCTCGTCGCCGCGCGCGGGGCCGTGTTCGCGTTCTATCTCTACGTGTGCCAGCTCGGCATGATCGTCGCGCTCGGCGTGGCCGCCAGCTTGCACCTGCGCTGGGGCTGGCGCGAGACCCTCGCCCACCTGCGCGGCGATCGCATGGCCCCCGGGACATGACCGAAGGACCAGGTACTTCGGGACAGCTCGCCCGCGGCCTGCGACTGCTGACCGGACTCGCGTTATGGACGATCATCGTCTGGTGGCTGGTGCCAGGCCCCGACGACCGCCAGGCGCTGCTCGCCCGCGTCCGCCTCGCGCCGCTGTGGCTCGCGGTCGGGCTCGCCGCGACCCTGCTCGCCAGCCTCGTCACCAGCGCCCGCTG
>JAYUXQ010001168.1:0-2836 GCA_043752905.1 Nannocystis sp.
AGAGCATCCCGTGCCGCGCCCCCGACAGCACCACGGTCGAGGTCGGCCTCACCGGACGCATGGAGCGCCTGTATGGGTAGACGCGCGCTCGCACTGTGCCTGTCGCTCGGCGCCTGCGGCGACGACGGCAGCGACACGGAGGGGACCGGCAGCGGTAGCAGCGGCGCTCCGGTGACGACGGGGGCGCCGACCACCGGCGCCGATACCGGCACCGCGGATACCGGCGCGACCGGAGGTCCCGGCAGCACCGGGGACGCGACCGGGGGCGCGACCGACGACACGGGCTCCGACACGGACTCCGACACGGGCTCCGACACGAACTCCGACACCAGCACGGGCGAGCCGCTCGGACCGACGGGACACTTCCTCGCGGTCGGCGACGGCGGCAGGCGCGTACGCTCGCCGGACGGCGTGGTGTGGGACGGGCAGGTCGGCAGCGGCCTGCTCGACACCGACGACGAGATGGCGGCGCCGGACGCCCTGCGCGCGCTGGCGGTTGGCGACGGCTACATCGTCGCGGTCGGCGGCGGCGGCAACTTTTACACTGGCAACGCGATGGTCATGCGCAGCACGGACGGCGGCGTGACCTGGCAGGAGGACCTGCTCAAGGACAAGCCCGACTTCTCGCCGCACAAGCTGTACGGCGCGGCCGCGAGCGGGCAAGTGGTGGTGGCGGCGGGCATGCGCGGCAAGGCGATCCGCAGCGAGGACGGCGGGCTCGGGTGGACCGACATCTCGTTCGAGGACCAGAGCTCGCGCCTGCTCGGGGTCGCGGCCCAGGGCGACACCTTCGTGGTGGTCGGCTGGACCGACAACGGCGAGTTCCCGAACACCTCGGTGCTGATCTCCAGCCCCGACCTCGGCCTGACCTGGGGCGCGGTCGACCACTCGTTCGAGAACCTCGAGACGATCGCGGCCGGTAACGGGGCCTTCGTGGCGATCGGCGCCAGCAAGTGCCTGCGCTCGCAGGACGGCGTCGCCTGGGTCGAGTGCGGGCCGCTCTCGCTCGACTTCAAGGCGGTCTCGTTCACCGGCGGCGAGTTCGTGCTCGCCTCCGCCGAGGGCCTGGCGACCTCGCAGGACGGCATGGCCTGGACCACGCCGACCCTCCCGCCCGTCGGCCCCCCGGCGCAGCTGGCCCGCGGCAACGGCCGCTACGTGGGGGTCCGCTGGACCGACCGCGGCTGGTCCGAGGACCTCGAGGGCTGGAGCTTCGCGACCTGGGCGACCGAGCCGCTGCGCACGATCGTGTTCGTCCCGGCCCCGTGATCGCGCCGCGGGCTTTGTCCAACCCGGTCCGCCGCTGATACCCTGCTCCGCGGCCGTGGGGCCGGAACGACGTGTCGACGATCCTGCTGATCATTGCCGGGCTGATGATCGCGGCGTCCGAGGGCGCGGCGATCGGGGTACTGGTACCCCTGACGTTGTGGTTGCTGTTGCACGCGAGGCAACAGCGGCAGGAGCTGACCGCGCTCAAGCAGGCGGTCGGCGAGCTGCAGGCGAAGCAAGCGGCAGTGCTGCCCGTCGCGCCCGCTGCGGTGGCGCCGATGGCTCCGGTCGCGAGCTCGCCGAGCTATGGCGCGCACAGGATCGCGGAGCCGGCGGCGCCCGTGATGACGCCGACGATGCCCGTGGATCTGCCGGCTGCGGCGGAGATGGACGCGCCGGTGCCGGTGCGTGGGACGACCGAACCGACGCCGGTGACGACAGTCGAGCCGTCACCGCCGAGCCCGCCGGCGATGAAGTTCGACCCGCCGCCCGTGTACGACCCGTTCGCGCCGATCCGGGCGTGGCTGGTCGGCGGCAACACGATCGTCAAGCTCGGCGTGGCGATCCTGTTCATCGGGCTCGCGTTCCTCGCCCGCTACACCGCGGACCAGGTCGCGGTCGAGGTGTGGCTGGCGGCGATCGCCGCGGTCGCGGTCGCCTTGCTGGTGCTCGGCTGGCGCCTGCGCCTGCGCCGGCCCGGCTACGCGCAGGTGCTGCAGGGCGGCGCGGTGGCGATCCTCTATCTGACGCTGTTCGCCGCGTTTCGCATCCACGAAGTGCTGCCGATGCTGCCGGTGTTCGTGATGATGGTCGCGGTCGCGGCGCTGTCGGCCGCGCTGGCAGTGTTGCAGGACGCCCGCGCGCTCGCGCTGCTCGGGGCGCTCGGCGGGTTCGCCACGCCGCTGCTGGTGTCGAGCGGCAGCGGCGACCACGTCGCGCTGTTCAGCTACTACCTGGTGCTCGACCTCGGCATCGCGGCGGTCGCATGGTTCCGGACCTGGCGCGCGCTCAACCTCGTCGGCTTCCTCGGCACCTTTCTGGTCGGCAGCGCGTGGGGTGTCCTCCAGTACAGGAGCGAGCAATTCGCCAGCAGCGAGGCGTTCCTCATCACCTACTTCCTGCTGTTCATCGCTATCATGCTGATGCCGGCGCGGCACCACGACGGCAAGGACGACGGCGGTCAGCTCGGCGTGGTGTGGCTCAACGGCAGCCTGCTGTTCGGCCTGCCGACGATCACCTTCGCGCTGCAGTACGGGCTCGTCGAGGGCGAAGATTACGCCGTGGCGCTCTCGGCCCTGGCGCTCGCAGGCTTCTATGTCGCGATGGCCGCGTACATGCGCGCGCGCCCGCGCTGGGCCGCGACCTTCGAGGCGGTGCTGACGATCGGCACCGTGTTCCTCACCCTCGTGGTGCCCTTCGCCCTCGACGCCCGCAGCACCGCCGGCGCCTGGGCGCTCGAGGCCGCGGGCCTGGTGTGGATCGGGTTTCGTCAGCAGCGCGTGGTCTCCCGCGTGTCGGGGTACGCGCTGCTGGTGCTCGCCTGTGGCCCGCTGCTGCACGCGTTCGA
>JAYUXQ010001169.1:0-7030 GCA_043752905.1 Nannocystis sp.
ACCGCCCTGCACGCCTGGCTGCACGAGACGCGCCCGGTGATGCTCAGCGGCGCCGGCCCCTCGCTGGCCGAGGTCACGCACTACCTCGAGGGCCTGGTCGAGCGCCTGCGCAGCCGCGGCGGCATCCATGACCGCCTGCTCGACACCTACGTCAAGGAGGGCAACAAGTTCCTGCTCTCGCGCCGCAAGAACCCGCGCATCTCTCGCTTCGGCCCCGGCGCACGTTACCCGCTGTTCGCCTTCCACGGCCCCAATCACAAGATCTTCGAGCCCCTGTTCGCCCCCGCCACCCGCCTGACCTGGTACCGCGACTGGACCTCCCGGGCCCTGCGCGTCGAGGTCCGCGACGGCGGCATCCAGACCGTCCTCGCCCAGGCCATGCGCCGCCTCGCCGGCGCCGGCCTCGTCGACACCCGGCCCACCCGCGGCCCCGCAAAGAGCGAGCCGCTGGCCAGCGGCCTCGTGCCCGCCAAGCTGTGGCTGACCCGCAACGTCGCGCTCGTCGGCTGCCCTACTTGCGGCAACGCCCGCACGATCGCCCGGGCCGCCCAGGGCCGCTGGCACGGCGCCCGCTGTCCGATGTACCGCTGCACCGGCGTGCTCCAGCCGGTCGCCTTCGAGGACGAGCACGGCTACTACCGCCGGATCTTCAAGCAGGGACGGATCCACCGCGTCTTCGCCGCGGAGCACACCGGCCTGCTCGGCCGCGAGGACCGCGAGGCCCTCGAGATCAGCTTCAAGCGCGGTCAGGAGCCCGACGCGCCCAATCTCCTCACCTGCACCCCCACCCTCGAGATGGGCATCGACATCGGCGACCTCTCGGCCGTCATGCTCTGCTCCATCCCCCCGCTGCCCGCCAACTATGTGCAAAGAGTCGGTCGCGCCGGCCGCAGCACCGGCAACGCCCTCGTGCTGGCGATCGCCAACGCCCGCCCGCACGACCGTTACTTCTTCGAGCAGCCCGAGCAGATGATGCGCGGACAGATCGACCCGCCGTCGTGCTTCCTCGACGCCCCGGACATGCTCGCCCGCCAGCTCGTCGCCCACGCCATGGACTCCTGGGCCGCCGACGCCCCCGGCCAGAAGATCCAGCGCCGCATGGGTGACCTGCTCGGCGCCGCCAACACCGACGGCTTCCCGCACTCCTTCTTTCGCTACTACCAGCATCACCGGGCAAAGATCGCCCGCGACTTCTTCGCCGGCTTCGGCCGCGACCCCGAGACCCACCCCGCGTGGGCCGAGATCGCCGCCTCGCTCGGCGGCATGATCGACACCGACCAGATCCCGAAAAAGATCCGCGCCGCCTTCGACGGCGTCGAGGTCGAGCGCGTCGAGATCCGCCGCCGCCGCGACGCCCTGCGCAAGCGCAAGGCCGACCTCGAGGCCGACCCCGGCAAGGCCTACCCGCACAGCGAGGAGCCCGAGAAGTCGCAGGAGCACGAGCTCAAGGACATCGCCGACGCAGTACGATCCTACGACGCCCAGCTCGCCGCCCTCAGCGAGAAGTACCCGCTCAACGTGCTCACCGACGCCGGCGTACTCCCCAACTACGCCTTCCCCGAGCCCGGCGTCACCCTGCGCGCGACCCTGTTCGGCAGCCCGAAGGGCAACCCCGGCGACGCCCCGGACACCGACGACGGCAAGGCCACCAAGAAGCCCCGCGCCCGCGAGCGCGCCGAATACATGCGCCCCGCGAGCGCCGCTATCCGGGAGTTCGCCCCCTTCAACAGCTTCTACGCCGAGGGTCGCCGGATCCAGATCACCCAGCTCGACCTCGGCTCCAAACAGGCCCCGACCGTCGAGCAATGGCGCCTGTGCGCCAGCTGCAACCACTCCGAGCGCCAGCCGCTCGGCGAGGCCCCGGCCGACATCTGCCCGCGCTGCAAGGACCCCGACTGGAAGGATCAGGAGCGCCTGCGTTCGTTGATCGAATTTCGCAAGGCGTGGTCGACCTCGACGATCCTCGAGGCCAGCACCGCCGACGAGAGCGACGAGCGCGAGCAGGAGAACTATCGTCTCCTTGAATTGATCGAGGTCGAGGACGGCGCGCAGACCGGTGAGGCCCGCCTCATCGAGTCCGACGGCATGGTCTTCGGCTACGAGCTGCTACCCCGTGCCGTGCTGCGCGAGATCAACTTCGGCCGCCAGCGTGACCTCGCCACCTCGACCCCGATCGCCGGCGATCACGTCGAGCAGCGCGGCTTCCTGGTCTGCACCGCCTGCGGCCGCGTCCAGGACCCGCAACCACCCGGGCAGGCCGCCAAGAGCGAACACCTCCCGTGGTGCAAGGTCCGAACCGCCGGCGCCCCGGAGGACTTCGTCGCCGTCGGCCTCTACCGCCACAACACCTCCGAGGCGATCCGCGTGCTGCTCCCGGTCGCCGACCACGAGGTCAGCGAGGTCATCAACTCCGTGCGCGCCGCGCTCGAGCTCGGCTTTCGCCGCAAGTTCGGCGGCCAGCCCGCGCACCTGCGCATCACCACCATGTCCGAGCCCGCCGGCGCCAGCCGTCAGCGCTTCCTCGTCATCCACGACACCGTCCCTGGCGGCACCGGCTACCTCGCCGAGCTGTGGCGCCACGGCCAGCTGTTCGCCGTCATGGCGCTCGCGCTCGACGCCATGCGACGGTGCCGCTGCGCCCGCCTGGAGGGCCGCGACGGCTGCTACCGCTGCGTCTACGCCCACCAGCACCAGCGCGAGCTCGGATCGATCTCCCGCAAGCGTGCGGTCGAGCTGTTCGAGTCGATCCTCAGCAAACGCGACCAGGTCAAGACGATCCCCTCGCTCTCGGACGTCAACCTCGACTCCCTGCTGGAGAGCGAGCTCGAGCGGCGCTTCATCACCGCGCTGCGCCGGGCCGCCCAGAAGCAGCACTGGCGCTGGACCGAGACCGCGTTTGGCGGTCGTCAGGGCTTTCGCATCGTCGTCGCCGACGACCTCGCGTGGGAGATCCGGCCGCAGGTCGACCTCGGCCCCTCGGACGGCGTGGCTCGCCGTAGCCGCCCCGACTTCGTGCTCCTCCCGGTCGGTCGCACGACCCGCAAGATCGCCGTCTTCGTCGACGGCTTCGAGTTCCACGCCCAGCCGACCCGCAAGCGGGCCCGCATCGAGGACGACATCGTCAAGCGCCAGGCGATCCTCGCCGTCTCCGACTCGTACTCGCCCGGCGAACGCCACTGGGTCTGGTCGCTGACCTGGACCGACATCGCCGCGGCCCTCGGCGACGGCAGCGTCGGCGTCGACCCGCTGCTCGGCAGCGTCGACGCGCGAGCCTTCAGCATGCTCGCCGAAAAAATGGTCGCCAGGCTCCCCGCCGCCAAGGCACCGTCCCGCGAGCTCGGCGGCGCCGAGAGCTTCAGCCTGCTCATCCGCTGGCTCGCCGATCCCGACGAGGCCACGATGCGACACACCACGCTCGCGCTCGGCATCGCCGCCCTCGACCTGTCCCGGCGCGTGCGACCGGCCGCCGTCGAGGCCCTGCGCGACGCCCTCGCGGCGGGCGTCAAGCGCCCCACCCGGACCAGCCTGATCGCCGAGGAGACCGGCGCCGTCGTCACGGCGCTGCTCGAACGGCCCTTCGTGTCGCTGCTGCTCCAGGCTCCCCTCCAACAGCTCGGCCGCAAGGACTACGGCGCCCTGCGAGCCCAGCTCCGCCTCTACGACCTGCAAGCCGACCGCCAGGACGAGCACTTCGAGCGCTCCTGGCGGACCTTCTTGCAGGTGTGGAACCTCCTGCAGTTCCACGAGGTCGACGTCGCCAGCAGCGAGCGCCTGCTGGCCAGCGGTGACGACCTGCCCGTGCCGATCCTGCACGGGCAGGGCCCGACCGGCCCCGACGCCCCGCGCCTGCGCACGGACCTCGCCGGCCTGCTCGAGGGCTTCCCGGAGGCGGAGCCACTCCTGCGCGTGCTCGGTGCTCGCGACCTCCCGGCCCCGATCGAGCCGGAGGAGGACCTCGTACTCGACGGCGTCGCCCGCGACGTCGACCTCGTCTGGGGCGCGGCGCGGATCGCCCTGCGCCTCGGACTCGACGACCACGACCGCCGCCGCTTCGCCGAGAGCGGCTGGCTGGCGTTTGACCAGCGTGATGACGACCCCGCCGCGATCGCCGACGCGCTCGCCCACAGGAGCATGCAAGGATGAATCTTCATAACGTCCAGGTGGCCATGTCGGCCGACTTCCTCGGTGCCTTCTCTCGCCTCGGCAAGCAGCAGCAAAAAGGCGTTCGCGCCTGGATCGACAAGTTTCGCGCCGACCCGACCAACAAGTCGATCAACTACAAGAGCCTCGAGGGCATGCGCGACCCCAAGGTCCGCAGCGTTCGCATCGACCAGAAGTATCGCGCGATCGTCATTCATCCCCCCAAGGGCGACGTCTACCTCCTCGTCTGGGTCGATAACCATGACGAGGCCGTCGACTGGGCCCGCAACAAGGTCTTCGAGGTCAATCGCTATACCGGCACTTTCCAGGTCTACGAGGCCGTCGACGGCACGCCCGAGGCCCCTGCTCCCGCGCCGACCCCCGCGCGCGTCGAGCAGGTCAGCGGCGCCGACGACATCGTCCCCAGGGGCTTCCTGCTCGCCGGCCACAAGCACGAGGACCTGCTGCTCCTCGGCGTCCCCGAGCCGTTGTTGCCCGCCGTTCGAGCGCTCCGCACCGAGCGCGACCTCGACGACCTCGCCCGCTATCTGCCCGCCGAGGCCGCCGACGCCGTTTATCTGCTGGCCTCCGGTCACAGCGTCGACGATACCCTCGACGAGCTCGACCGCCGCAACGCCCAGGGCAAGCCCGACGTCCCGGCCGTCGTCGACCCCGAGGACTTCGCCTCCTCGCTCGATCGCATCGAGTCCAAGCGCAGCTTCAAGCTGCTCGAGGACGACGCCGAGCTCGCCGCGATCCTGGCCGCGCCGCTCGAGCAGTGGCGGATCTTCCTGCATCCGAGCCAGGCGCGGCTGGCATCGATGCACAGCGGAGGCTCGGCCCGCGTGCTCGGCGGCGCCGGCACCGGCAAGACCGTCGTGGCGATGCACCGCGCCCGCTACCTCGCCAAGACCGTGTTTAAAGAGCCCGGCCAGCGCGTCCTCTTCACCACCTTCACCAAGAACCTCGCCGCCGACATCCGCGCCAACCTCAGGCGCATGTGCGGCCCCGAGATCGATCGCATCGACGTCAAGCACCTCCAGGAGGCCGCGCGCGACGTGCTGCGGGGCAAGGGCATCAACCTGCAACGGGTCGCCACCCCGGCCCAGCAAGCGGCCGCCTGGTCCCGGGCCCTCGACGCCCACGCCCTCGAGTTCCACCCGGTCTTCTACAAGGAAGAATGGTCCAAGGTCGCACAGGCGCAGGACGTCACCGACGAGGACGGCTACCTCCGCGCCGGCCGCGTCGGCCGCGGCCAGCGCCTGACCCGGGGCAACCGCAAGCACGTGTGGAAGGTGCTCGCCGAGTATCGCCAGCAGCTCGACCTCATGGGCGTCAGCGAGCACGCCGACTTCATCCGCGAAGCTCGCCTGGCCCTCAAACAAAGCCCCTCACAGGACTACGTCGCCGTCGTCGCCGACGAGATCCAGGACTTTCGCACCGCCGACCTCGAATTCCTGCGCGCCCTCGTGCACGAGGGCCCCAACGACATCTTCGTCGTCGGTGACCCGCACCAGCGGATCTACGGACACAAGGCCTCGCTGTCGCGTTGTGGGATCAGCGTCCGGGGCCAGCGCTCACGCAAGCTCCGGATCAACTATCGAACCACCCACGAGATCCGCAACTGGGCCGTCGGGCGCCTGCGCGGCCTCGAGGTCGACGACCTCGACGAGGGCGTCGACAGCCTCAAGGGGGAGCGCTCACTTCGCTCGGGCGACGCCCCGGAGATCGAGCTCTTCGCCAACATCGACGCCGAGATCCGACGGATCGCCGCCCTCGTCCGTGCCTGGCAAGCCGAGGGCGTGGCTCCCGAGCACATCTGCATCGTCGTCCGAACCCGGGCCATGCTCGCGGAGTCCTACGCCCCCGCCCTCCGCACCCACGGCATCGAGACCGTCCCGATCGACACCGACGCCAGCGAAACCCTCGGTCCCGGCGTTCGCATCGCAAGCATGCACCGCGTCAAGGGCCTGGAATTTCCTCGCATGATCCTCGCCGGGGTCCAAAAAGGCACCATGCCGTTCGAGGACGCCGCCTACGCGACCCGCGACGAGACCGCCCGCGCCCTCCACGACGAGGGCGAGCGCAAACTGCTCTACGTCGCCGCGACCCGGGCCCGCGATATCCTCGTCCTCACCGGCCACGGCCAGCCCTCGGCCTTCGTCCGCTGACACTATCACCGCAGCTATCCGCTCACCCATCTATCCGCGGACTATCCATGCGCGCAGACGCCGTCGCCCTTCTCACCATCTTCGACCGCAAGCTCCGCCTCGAGGTCCCGCTGTTCCAGCGTCAGTACGTATGGAGTCAAGAGGAGCAATGGGAGCCGCTCTGGGATGATATCTCGCGCAAGTTCAGCGAGTACCTCGAGGGACGCAAGGACGCACCGATCCACTTCCTCGGCGCGATGGTCCTCGATCAGAAGCAGACGCCGACGACCCACGTGGAGAAGCGCCACACCGGAAGCCCGAACCTCGCCCCCCCATGGTCGAGGCCTACATCTTCTTCCACGGCCGGCGGCCTCCTCGAGGTCCCCGGCGAGTACGTCGGCGAGACCGTCGAGCGGCGCTACGCGCCCCTCCAGCCCGAACTACCGCTGCTGCTGTTTGTCGACGGCAAGCGCGTCCGCGAGGCCCACCCGCTCGATCGCCTCGCCAACAACAAGCGCCGCCGCCGGGCCCTGCCGCAGCCTGAGCCCGCCCCCCAGCGCACGCTCAAGGGGCCGCTCGACTACATCACCGATGAGTACCGCGAGCTCGTCGACGGCTACGACGACGACCTGGACGACGAGGAGGACCTGTCATGAGCTGGCGCGAACGCTTCAACATGTCCGGCCCGCCGCTCCCGCGCGGCGTCGCTGGCGACACCTTCTTCGAGGGCGACCCCAACT
>JAYUXQ010001170.1:0-7026 GCA_043752905.1 Nannocystis sp.
GCGCGCAGCTTGGGGGCGTGGGGAAGGGCGATGCTCATGGCAGGTCTCCGAACGGAACACCCCAGGCGTACAGTATGATGGAATAACCGTCAATACGGCGAACACCGCGCACCCCACAGGAACCGAATCGACCGCGTTCAGGGGGTGCAAGCGGCCAGGAGTAAAGCCGGGGGCGTCCCCCAGGCGCCCGCGTGTCCACTACGATGGACAATGCCGCCGCGTCGCTTCGGCGAGCGCGAAAAAATTGCACAATTAACCAATTCCGGTGAAATAGATTGCTAACCACTGATGTAATCTGCGACAAGAATAGGGTGAATTTGGGTGCTGCCATCGCGTACGTCCTCATCGTGGGAGATGTGGCAAAAATCCTGAAGGTATCGCCAGACATGCTGGATACCATCGCAGGATCCGAGGCTCGCGTTATCCGCACGGTCCTGCGCTCCGACGTGCTCAAGCTGCTCACCGACGGACCTGTCGATGTGATGATCACCGCCTCGGACGCCGGCTTCCTCATCGGCGAAGATTTCCTGGTAGCATTCGCCGCGCGGGCGCTGCCGGTATCGCTGCTGATGCTGACGCGCCGGGTCGATGAGCCCACCCGTGAACGGCTGGACTCCGTCGGCGTACAGGTCCGACATGTCGCGCCGCCGGTCAGCCTGAGCGACCTCGCCGAGCACGTGAATGATATCCTGCGGGGGCGCAAGCTCGGCTCGACGGCGCAACGCGAGCCGCTGCCGGCGCTGGTACGCCGGCTACGAATCGAGTGCGAGCGCTTCACCTTGCACGTGCAGGTCGGCGGCGAATACGGCTCGCTCGGCTTCCTGGACGGCGCCCTCGTCGACGCCCAGAGCGCGCGCCACACCGGCGACCGTGCCGCGCTGGACATCCTCGGGTGGCGCCATACCAACGCCTTCTTCGACCCGACGATCACGCCAGGACCACCCACGATCACGCGCCCGCTGGACGAACTACTCCTCACCGCCGAGGCCGAACGCTCGCCGGATATGCCCGCGATACCCTCCGCGAGCGAGGAGATCCTCCCTCCTCCAAGCCTGGTATCGACATCTTCCACATCGGCTCGGCCCTCGACGGCCAACACTCCTGGCATTCACCCACAAACATCGAGCAGACGCAGAAAGACCGAAGAAGACATGGCAAACATCAACAAGACACTCGAAGAGGCGATGAAGATCGACGGCGCGATCGGGGCCGCGATCGCGGACTGGGACTCGGGCATGTGCCTGGGCACGGCGGGTGGCGGGGCACGCCTCAATATCGAGGTCGCGGCGGCCGGCAACTGCCAGGTCGTCAAGGCCAAGATGTCGACGATGAGCGAGCTCGGCATCAAGGGCGCGATCCAGGACATCCTGATCACGCTCGACGACCAGATCCACCTGATCCGCCCGCTGCGCCTGGGCGACAACCTGTTCATGTACCTGGCGATCGACAAGACCAAGGGTAACCTGGCGATGGCTCGCCATCGCCTCAGCAAGCTCGATTCCGAGCTCAGCATGTGAAACTTCGGCGCCCCGGGGGTCGCTCCCCCGCCGCGCTGGCCCCCACGATACATATCTCCGCTGGATCTCTCCCATGAACGCGCACCCGGATCGAAGGCACATCCTGTTCGTCGATGACGACGTGGCGAGCCGGCAGATCGGCGAACGGGTGCTCCGGGCGGGCATCCCCGGCGTGCGGGTCACCTGCGCCAGCGACGGCATTCAGGCCCTGAAGACCCTCGAGAGTGAGGACGTCGACCTCCTCATCACCGACCTGACCATGCCCAACATGGGCGGGCTGGAGCTGCTGCGACAGCTCACCTGCCGTCGCATCGCCGTGCCCGTCATCGTGGTGACCGCCCACGGGTCCCCCCGTAGCGAGACGCGCGCCCTGGCGGATGGCGCGTTCGAATACTTCGAAAAGCCGCTCGACCCCGAGCCGTTCGTGCGCTGCGTGCAGCTGCTGCTCAACCACGCCAGGCGCCGCTCTCGCGTCGAGGGCATCTCGATCGCCGGCTTCGTCCAGCTGCTCAGCATGGAGCGCATGACCTGCGCCCTGCGGGCCAGCTCGAACGGGGCCGACGGGACCGACGGGACGCAGGGCGTGCTCTACTTCACCGAGGGCGCGCTGGTCGACGCCCGCCAGGCCGAGCTCAGCGGCGCCGAGGCTGCGCTCGAGATCTTCACCTGGCAGGACCCCATCATCAACCTCGAGGCGCAATCCCGCGGCCGACCCGTCACGATCCGTATGGGCGTCACGGAGCTGTTGCTCGAGTCGGCCCGCCTTATCGACGAGCGCGGGCGTAAACCGCGTCGTAGCAGCGCCCAGGGCCGCATATCGGCGCGCTCCGAGCCGGCACCGGCGCCCGCGGCGAGCGTCTCCGGGACCCCGACGCTGAGCCTGGTCCCGCCGGTCTCGCACTCTCACCCATCCACGTCGCCACCGGTGCCCGCTCCCGCGAGCCCGCCCACGGCCTCCACGGCATCCACCGCATCCACCGCATCCACCGCATCCACCGCCTCCACCGCATCCACCGCCTCCACCGCCTCATGGGAGCAGCCCGAGGCGCAGGCGTCGATCGCCCGGCTGCTGGAAGAGGCGATGAAGATCGACGGTGTCACCGGGGCCGCGGTCGCCCACTGGGAGTTCGACTACACCATTGGCAGCACCGCACACGCGAACATGGCGGCCTCCGCCAACTGTCGCGTGATGCGAGCGCTGATCGCTGCGATGACCCGCTTGGGCCTCGAGAACCGGGTCCAGGATGTCATGATCACGCTCGACGAGCATGCCCATATACTCTGGCCGCTCGTGGAGTACGAAGGCCTGTTCCTGTATCTCGTCATCGAGCGCGCGCGCGGCAACCTCGCCCTCACGCGTCACCGCTTACAGAAGATCATCGAGGCCCCGGCGTTCTGAGGCGCTCGCTTTGATCGCTGTACAGCGCGGGCCCGGCACCGCACCCTCGGCAGATGTCCTCGCGATCCGCGTCCCCCTCGCGCCTGCCCGCCGGGTTCGCGCTCCTGCTCGCCGGCTGCCCTCCCCCCATCGCCACCGAGGACACCGGCGACGCGCCGACCGGCAGCTCGTCGACCACGAGCCCGGGCGACTCGGCGTCGGACACGGGCGCGACGCCGACGAGCAGGCCCGACCCGACCTCGACCGGCACCGTCCCTGACACGGCCAGCACCACCGGCACCACCGGCACCACGCTCGGGGTCGACACCACGACCGGCGACACCACGACGTCGCAGACCACGAGCACCGGCGATGCGAGCACCTCGAGCACCTCGAGCACCACCGGGCCGGTCGAGCCGCCGCCCGGCTGCGACGTCGCGGTGGTGCATGTCGGCGAGCTGGTGATCACCGATGACACGGCGATGGCGGACCTGCAGTGCATCGTCGAGGTGACGGGTCGCCTGACGATCAACGGCACGCAGACGCTGGTGTCGTTCGCAGCGCTCGCAAACCTCGGGCGGGTCGGCGACGATATCCAGGTGTTCGACAACCTCGCGCTGGAGGACCTCGACGGGTTCGCCGCGCTCGAGCGCGTCGACGGCGAGATGTATGGCGAGCTGGTCGTGCACCACAACCCGGCCCTGACCGACCTCACCGGCCTGAAGTCGCTCAAGCAGGTCGATACGGTGCTGATCTCCGACTGCGATGCCCTCACCGACCTCACCGGCCTCACCGGCACGCTCGAAGGCGTCTTCGGCTTACCCTCGCTGGCGATCTCCGACTGCGACGGCCTGACGAACCTCGACGGGCTCACCGGTCTCACCGACCTCACCGGCTCGATCTTCATCCACGGCAACACCCAGCTGACCGACATCGACGCCCTGAGCACGGTCCTGAGCCCGACGATCGAGCAGATCTCGATCGACGGTAATTCCGCGCTGCAAGACCTCCAGGGCCTCGACCTCGTGGTCGCTTCGAAGAGCGTGCTCGTGACGAACAACGACATCCTGGTCGACCTGACCGGCCTGGATTCGCTGCAGAAGGTCGGGCCCGGCGTCCTGTTCATCGAGGCCAACGCCCAGCTCGTGTCGCTCGATGGGCTCGGCGCGCTCGACACGGTGACGGACCTCAGCATCGAGGACAACCCCGCCCTCACGAGCCTCGCGGGCCTCGCCAGCCTGACCCACGTCACCGGGGGCATGACGCTCGGGCGCTGCGGCGAGCAGGGCAACGACGGCCTCGTCGACCTCCACGGGCTCGAGAACCTGGTCGAGATGCAGTACATCTCGCTCAACGAGAACGACGCCCTGCAGAGCATCGCGGCGCTCCCGGCCGACATCGGCATCGGCGGCATCATTGCCTTCAATAATCCCCAACTGTCGAACGCCGCGATCGCGGACTACGTCGCCGACGCCGGGATCGGCCAGAAGTCGCACCTGTGCAACAACGGGGGCGCGCCCGCGGTCTGCGAGTGCATCGTCCTCCAGGACTGACCAGCGCGCGCCGTGGTAGCCTGACCGATATGATCAACGCCGGGCCATGCCGGTCGACGGCGGCGCAAGTCGCCCGCGCCGAGGGTGAGCTGCACGCCGCGCGCACCGGCCTGTTCGCCGCGGTGACGGCCGTCGCCGACGAGGCCGGGACCACCGGCGCCGCCTCGCTGCGGACGCGCGCGCTCGTGCGGGTCGCCGCCCACATCATGGTCAACTCGACCGGTCAGACCACCGCAGGCCGCGTCCTGCCCGGGCTCGAGGGCGACACCAGCATGGTCTGACCCGGCCGGCGTCAGCGGGCGTACACGATCACGTTGTGAACCAGGGTCGGCGTCCGCCCCGGGTTCTCGTAGCTGTGCGCGAGGTCGGCGACGAAGCAGGCGGCATCACCCGCGGAGAGGTCATGCACCTCGTCGCCGACGCGCAGGCGCAGCGTGCCGACGAGCACGGTCAGGCTCTCGCTGGTCCCCGAGGCATGCGCATCCGAGGCGTGCACGGTGTGCGGCGCGAGGCGCAGCTCGTAGACCTCGACGCCGGTGAGCACGCCGGCGGGGGTGAGGGGTCGGCTCTCGAAGTGGCCGTCGGCCGACCGGAGCACGCGCTGGTCGGGGCGTCGGAGCACGCTGACGCGCTCCGCGTTGTCCTCGCCGAGCAGGGCCGAGAACGGCACCTCGAGGCCCGCGGCAATTTTCCAGAGGATGGCGATCGTCGGGTTGGTCTTCGCGGTCTCGACCTGGGACAGGCTGGCCCGCGAGACCCCGGAGCGGCGGGCCATGTCGTCGAGCGAGTAACCCCTCGCCTTGCGCAGGGCCCGGATGTTGTCGGCCATGCGGCGCGTCAGCTCGGCGGCGCCGATGTCCCCCGCGAGCTCGACCGCGACCTCCGTCAGATCGGCCCCGGGAGGCGCGTCCGCTGGACTTCTGGCGGAAGATCCGGAAGGAGATCCGGAAGGAATTCCGGAGGGAGATCCGGAGGGAGATCCGGCGTCCGCGGAGGAGGTCGTGGACCTGGCCGGGCGGTTGCCCTTCGGCGTTCGAGCTGCCATAAGCGCTCCTCTCTTGTATGCCAAACTTCCACAGGAATAAACCCCGGAAGCCAGGCGGATGGCGATGACCGAGCTCGTACTCGTGCGCCACGGCGAGACGGTGGGCCAGTCGTCCATTCGCCTCTACGGGTCCACGGACATCCCCCTGAGCCCGATCGGCGAGGCCCAGCTGGGACGCGCCGCGGCCGCCCTGAGTCCCCATGCGTTCACCAGGGTCCTGACCTCGCCGCTGCAGCGCGCGCGTCGCTCCGCCGAGATCGTGCTCGCGGCCCAGCGCCAGCCGGCCGCCCTCGAGGTCGTGGACGACTTTCGTGAGATCGACTTCGGCGCGTGGGAGGGCTGGACCTACGCCGAGGCCGAGGCCCGCGACCCCGACGGCTACCGCCGCTGGCACAGCGAGGGCACCGCCTTCACCTACCCCGACGGCGAGTCGCGCTCGGCGTTCCACGCCCGCGTCCACGCGGCCACGCACGCGGTGCTCGGTGACCCCGACGCGGGCCGCCAGCCCGGCGCCGGCCCGATCCTCGGCGTGCTGCACAAGGGCGTGATCAAGGCCGTGCTCGCCGCGCTGACCGGTCAGAGCCCGGCGGCCGTCGCCAGCCTGCCGGTCGCGCTCGGCAGCCTGCACCGGCTGCGCTGGACCGGCACCGCCTGGGAGCTGGTCGTCACCAACGAGACGGCCCACCTCGGCGACCTCGACCTCGGCGGCTGAGGGCTTCAGGCTCCGCGATACCGCCACGCGCGCTATCCTCGGGCGCATGCGCAGGCTCGCAGCCCTCGTGATGGTCCTGGCGACCGCGCCGCGCGTCGAGGCGTCGCCGGCCTACACGCCGACGGTCGGACAGTCCGGCAAGGATGTCATCTGGGTCCCGACGCCCGATGCGCTGGTCGACCGCATGCTGGCGATGGCGCAGGTGCGGCCCGGGGACGAGGTCGTCGACCTCGGCAGCGGCGACGGTCGCCTCGTCATCCTCGCGGCCAAAAAGTACGGCGCGCGCGCCCGCGGCGTCGAATACAACGCCGAGCTGGTCACGCTGTCGAGGCAGGCCGCGAGGACCTCCGGTGTCGGCAAGCGGGTGAAGTTCGAGCAGGCCGACATCTTTAACAATGACTTCACCGCGGCGACGGTGGTCACGCTGTATCTGCTGCCGAACATCAACAAGCGCCTGCGCCCGATCCTGCTGCGCATGCGTCCGGGCACGCGGGTGGTCTCCCATCAATTCACGATGGAGGACTGGTCCCCCGACGAGACCTCCCACGTCGAGCAGCGCGCCGCCCACCTGTGGATCGTGCCGGCCCAGGTCGCCGGCGGGTGGGTGCTGGCGATGCCCGATGGCACGACCGTGAACCTCGACATCGAGCAGAAATTTCAGCAGATCAGCGGGCGCGTCGAGCTGGCGTCCGTGCGCGCCGGACTGCGCGACGCGAGGCTGCGCGGCGACGCGATCCGCTTCGCGTTCGTCGACATGCAGGGCGTGACCCACGAGTTCGCCGGTCGCGTGCTCACCGGGCGCATGGAGGGCACCGTCACCG
>JAYUXQ010001171.1:0-2833 GCA_043752905.1 Nannocystis sp.
TCGGCGGTCGTCCAGCCGTTCGGGCCGGCGGCGTAGAGGCGCAACTCCGGGTCCGGGGAGCCAGGGGCGATCAGGCCGAGCAGGCCGCCAGCGCCGACCCCGGAGGCGAACAGCACGGTGCCGGTGGCGATGACGGTCGGGTCGAGCTCGGCGGTCCACAGCGGGAGCGTGGCGGGCTCGGGCGCCTCGATCTTCATCTCGAGCTCGACCGAGTAGAGCGGGCCCATCGGGCTCGCGGTCAGTAGTTGCAAGGTGTGGCTGCCGGCGATCAGGGCGCCCTGGATCGTCAGGGTCAGGAGATCGGGCTCGAGGCTGCCGACCGGGTTGGGGCCGTCGAGCGCGCCGAGCGAGTAACCATCGAGCAGGACCTGGGTGACGCCCGGCAGGATGTTCTGCACGACGAGGGTCTCGGGCTCGCTCTGGTCGCTGGCGATGCGGAAGCTGCCGACGGCGGGGTTGAGGAACGACGGGACCGGGATCGGGTCACCGGTGGTGCCGCTGCTCTCGCCGACGCCGGAGTCGTCGCCGGGGTCGGCGTGGCATCCGACCATTGCCGTGACACTGGCGATCAGGCCGGCGAGGGCGCGCGGCGGGGCAGACCACATGCCACCCAGGGTACGCGTGGCGGGCCCGACCCGCCATCGGCCGAGCCCTCAGCCGATCGCGCTGACGACCCAGACCAGCGCGAGCAGGCCGCCGTGACCGAGGCCGAGAGCAAAGGCGGCCCAGCGCAGGCGGGCCGGGCTGGCGACGACGAGCAGGAACGCGCACATGGCGAGGCCGGTGAGGAACACGGGGAGGGCCTGCTGCACGAAGGGGGCCCGTTCGTGGATCTCGACGAGGGCGCGGCCGCCGACGAACAGCAGGGCGAGTGCGGTCCACCACAGCGCTCGCACGAACAGCGCGAACAGGACGGCCTGGTGGCGCTGGAGAGCCCCGGCGATGCGGTCGCCGGTGATGGTGCTCCCGCGGGCGAGGGCGCCGAGGACTCGCAGGGTGAGGCCGCCGATGCCGGCGAGGATCGTGGCGAGGAAGCGGCCGAGCAGGCGCAGGAGCGGTCGCAGGTCGGCGAGACGGCGGCCGGTCGCGCGCAGGCCCTGGCCGGTCGCGGCGGCGCCACGGCGGGCCAAGGGGGCCAGCTGTCGGCCGAACGCGGCCGCCTGCGGCGCGAGTTGCCGGCCGAGCGCGGCGGCGCGAGGGGCGAGCTGTTTGCTGAACTCACCGGCGCGCTGGAATGGCCGCGGCGAGCGTGTCGCATGCGGTGGGGCGGGAAGAGGCGCCGGGCCGGGGATGTCGTCGAGGACGATCTGCGGGCCGGTGTCGACCGAGGCGTAGAGCTCGGCGGACTCGCGCAGCTCCTCGGGCGGCGGCGTCGGAGCCCACGGGCGTGGCGAGTGACCGGATACGGTGGTCTCCGCGGCGCTGCGCAGGCGGGCCGGCAAACCACGCAGCCACAGGCCGGCCGTTTGCAGCTGCATGACCAGCCAGCGCGAGTGCCGGCGGGCCGCGACGTGGGTCGAGGAGGGCCGCGGGCGGCGACGGTTGGTCGGGTGCTGGCGACGGCGGTTGCGCGGCGGCGGGTTCACGGCGCGAAGGTTTCATGCGTGGGCCGCGGGGCCAAATTTTTGCCTGTTTGCGCGGGGTATGCAGCGCTACGATCGCCGCAGTGCCGCTGTTGTCGCTGTTGCTCGCGTGCTCGTTGCTGTCGGCCCCCGTCGAGGGGCCGGCGCCGACCGTGTGGGCAGAGGCCGGTGGGCGGCCATGGACGACCTGCCGTGACCGTGAGCGCCAGGCCGAGACGGTGCTTCAGCGGCCTCGCAGCGAGGACAGCGGCGACTCGCCGTGGTTCGCGGCGGCCCGCGAGTGCCCGAACGCGCCGGCCGTGCTGGTGGTGGCGGCGATGCGCGGGCTGGCGAACATTCCCCCGTATCCGACGGGGGTCGAGCTGCTCGAGAGCTTGCCGAAGCTGGCCGCGACGCACCGCAACAGTCGGCGGCAGGCCCGGGGCTGGCTGCGGGCGGCGCTGGTGGAGGCCCGACGCCGCGGGGATCCGCCGCCGGTGCTGACCCACTACTTGCTGGCCCAGGCGGCGCTCGGGCTCGGGGAGCCGGCGGTGGCGCGGGCCGAGCTGGCGACGGCGCTCGGGCGCGGCGAGGTCGAGGCGTGGCGCGCCGACCATGCGCTGGCGGTCGCGGCGTTGCTGGAGGGGGAGCTCAGGACGGCGCTCGACCTGGCGTACCGGGCGCGCGAGCTGGCCCCGGCGAGCGAGCGGACGACCTCGATCTTCCTGCTCGCGCTGATCTACGACCGGTCGGGCGCGCCGGAGGCGGCGCTGCGCGAGATGTCGGCGCTGCGCTCCCAGGAGGGCGAACGCAGCGTGGCCGACATCAACTTGCCGCTGCACGAACGGCTCTACCTCGACGCACTGGATCAACAGGCGCGGCGCAACCCGGGCAGCGCGATGCGCTACTGGCAGGCCTACCTGGCGCTGCCCGAGCCGGAGGCGCCCGAGCGCACGCTGGTCGAGCGAAGGATCTCCGAGCTGCGTCCGCGCGGCTCGGTGGTGCCGACCGGCGGACGCTAGATAGGTCGCTACTTCTTCGAGACCTTGATGCCGTTGGCGTCGCAGGTCCACGCGTACTTGTCGGTCAACACGGCCGGGGCGAGCTGGTCGCACAGGGCCTGGGTGTCGGTGCCGGCGACCGCGAACTTCGGGATCTCGGCGGGGTCCTGGTCGCGGCTGGGGACGCCGGAGAGCATGAACTGCGGGGTGTTGAACAGCAGGCCGGCGTAGCGGCGGGCGCCCTCCTCGAGGATGCCGCCGTCGACGGCG
>JAYUXQ010001172.1:0-2831 GCA_043752905.1 Nannocystis sp.
TCGGCGCGTCGCTGGGCCAGCTCGCGCGACCCGCAGCGGGCCTATCGTCGCTGGCGGGAGGTCCGGGGTCGCATGTTCGCGGACCTGAGCAAGCGCTACCGCGAGGTCCGCCGCGAGGGCGTCGACGCCGGCACCACCCAGGCCCTCATCGAGCGCATCTACGGCGCGTGGGAGGACGTGCACAACGACCTCGGCGGCGACGCGGCCGAGCAGGAGCGCTTCACCGCCGTCATCCTCGAGCTACGCGATGACCTCGACGCCGCCGACCTCGCCCTCGACGAGATCGAACATGACGAGGACCTCACAGGAAAATAGCGGATCGCGGCGACCAGAGGCCAGCTGCCCCCATTCGCTTTTGCCGCGCCCTCGCGTGGCCCCAGTGTACGGCGACATCTGCGCAGTTCACCCCATATCAGCGGCCTCGTACGTCCAGTTCTGGCAATCGTCGCGAAACTGCGGTATCTGCCTTGGCCCGCTTCGTCCGTCGCGAGACGACGCCCCTTCCGAGGGGTTTTTCCCGGCGAAGGGGTCGCACAGGAGAACGTTTATGAAGAAGGCCACCATCGCGTTTGTGTTCGCTGCGCTCTCCATCGGCACCATGGGCTGCAACAAGTCCAAGGCCGACACCGCCACGCCGGAGGACGGCACCAAGACCGAGACCCCGCCGCCGTCCGACGCCACCACGCCCCCCGCCGACGGCGAGGGTGCTGGTGCCGGCGACGCCGGTGCTGGTGCCGGCGATGCCGCGGGTGACACCGCCGCTGCCCCGACCCCGTGAATTCGGGGGGCCTCGGCCCGCCGAACGAACCCCGACCTGGGCCAGACCGGTTCACCGGCCTGGCCCTTTTTTTATTGGTTTCCACTGGTTCATTGCATTCGCGCCGCCGACCGGCCGCCGGATTTCGTTGTCGGCTGCGGCGGTCGTTGCTGTATCTTCGCGCCCCGGCCGCCCCTGTGAACCTCGTCCTGCGATTCTTCAAGCGCTACGTGCGGCGCAACTTGCCGCAGTACGCGGTCGGCGCGGTGATGTTGGTCGTCACCAACTACGCCGTGGTCCGCATCCCGACCCTGATCGGTGGGGCCCTCGACGCGCTCGGACCCCAGGGCGCCGGCATGGCGGCGGGCCGCTCGCTCGCCGTCGAGCTGATGTTCTGGGCGCTCGCGGTGGTCATCGTGCGGACCCTGTCGCGCGTGCTGTTCTTCAACCCCGGCCGGGACGTCGAGTTCCGCCTCGGCGTCGACCTGTTCACGCATCTGCTGGCGATGCAGCGGCCCTTCTATCTCCAGCGAAGGATCGGCGAGCTGGTCAGCATGGCCACCAACGACACCATGGCGGTGCGCCTGCTGGTCGGCTTCGCCGGCCTCCAGGTGTTCAACGTCGCCGTGGCGATCCCGATGCACCTCATCCAGATGTGGACCACCGACCCCGTGCTCACGCTGTGGTGCCTCGGCCCGATCGCACTCGGGGCCTTCTACACGCAAATGGTCGTGCGTCAGTTCTACACGCTCATCCGCGTGTCCTTCGAGCAGCTCGCGCGGCTGTCGGACCGCGTGCTCGAGAGCTACGCCGGTATCGGCACCGCCCGCGCCCACGCGGCCGAGGAGGCCCTGCTGCGCCGCTTCGACGAGCGCAACCAGCCCTACCTCGACCTCCAGCTCAAGCTCTCCTCGCAGCGCGCCTTCGCCATGCCGGTGCTCGGCCTGTCCGGCCTCGTCGCCACCGCGCTGGTCCTGTGGGTCGGCGGCGACCGGGTCATCGCCGGTGACATGCAGGTCGGCGCGATCGCCACCTTCACCACCCTCCTCGCCAGCCTCGTCGCCCTGCTGATGGCCCTCGCCTGGGTCCTCGCGTCGATCTCCCGCGGCCTGATCGCCATCTCGCGCATCGACCAGGTCATCCTCACCCCCGACGACCTCCCGGTCCCCACGCGCTCCCTGAGCCTGCCGCGCCCGCCCTCACTCGCGCTCAGGTCCCTGACTTTCACGTACCCCGGCGCCGACAAGCCCGCCCTGCAAAACATCGACGTGTCCCTCGGGCCAGGTCAGACCCTCGGCATCTTCGGCCGCACCGGCGCCGGCAAGAGCACCCTCGTCAACCTACTCGCCCGCGTCTACACCCCACCCGCCGGCACCATCCTCATCGACGGCTGCGACGTCACCGCCGTGTCCCTCGCCGACCTCCGCGCCGGGTTGGCTGTCGTCCCGCAGGACCCCTTCCTCTTCTCCACCACCCTGCGTGACAACATCCGCCTGCAAGGCGAGCGCAGCAGCCACACCCGCGGCGAGGACGCCGAGCTCGACCGCAGCGGCGCGCTCAAGCAGGTCGCCGCCCCGGTCGCCGACGACCCGCTGCTCACCACCGTGCTCGCCGCCGCCTGCCTCGACGACGACCTCCGCGCCTTGCCCGAGGGCCTCGACACCGTCGTCGGCGAGCGCGGCGTGACCCTCTCCGGCGGCCAGCGCCAGCGCACCGCCCTGGCTCGCGCGCTCTACCGCCACCCCGCCCTGCTGCTCCTCGACGACGTCCTGAGCGCGGTCGACCAGGGCACCGAGATGAAGCTCGTCGCCGCGATCCGCCAGCTGCACGACGCCCCTCTGCCGGTCGGCCAGACCCGCGATCGGTCGACGGGACCCGGCCTCCCGCCGACCACCGTGATCGTCTCGCACCGCACCTCGGTGCTCGAGCACGCCGACGAGATCCTCGTGCTCGAGGCCGGCCAAGTAGTAGAGCGCGGCACGCATCTATCCCTGCTCGCGCAAGACGGCCTCTACGCCGAGACCCACCGCCACCAGGAGGCCTCCCGTGAGTGAGGCGAAGCCCAGCCCGGGGA
>JAYUXQ010001173.1:0-2830 GCA_043752905.1 Nannocystis sp.
AGGAAGTCGATGATCTCCTCGACGTCCTCGCGGGCCTCCTCGACGCCGGCGACATCCTTGAAGGTGACCTTGTTGGTGTGCTCGTTGAGCAGGCGCGCCTTGGACTTGCCGAAGTTCATCGCCCGACCGCCGCCGGCCTGCATCTGCCGCATGAACATCACCATCAGCACGACGATGAAGATCATCGGCAGCCACATCAGCGCGAACTGTAGAAGGGCGCCGTCCTCCTCGGGCTCGACCGTGTAGTCGATGCCCTTGTCGCTGAGCTGCTGGTACAGGTTCTCGGCGACCGGGCCGGTGGCCTCGTAGGTCTTCTTGTCGAGCTCGTAGCTGATGTCCACGTAGCTCTCGTGGACCGCGATCGTCATGTTCGTCGCGCTCTTGAGGTCCCCCCACTCCTTGTCCACGGTCTCCATGAACTTGGCGTAGGAGATCGTGACCGTGTCCTGCTTGGTGTTGAACAGGTTGGCCAGAGCCAACACGGCGACGATCAGGCCGAGCCACACCAGGAGGGTCTTAGTTTGCTGCTTCACGGCGACGGGCGAGCATAGCGGAAGACCCGGGCCCGGGCCAGCGCCGCGCGGGCGACCGAACGCGGGCGCCGGACTACTTCGCCGACGGCGTCTTTTGGCCGCGTCGTTCGCCGCGTCGTCGTCGGATCGCCGGTCACGAGCGCCCGGCCGGCCCGAGCGTCAGGCCCCCGCGATCGAGGCGCAGGCGCAGGCCAGGCCGTAGATCCCACGAGCGCGGCGCCTTGCCGGCCGAGGCGGCGCCGGCGTCGGGCGCGTTCGCGGCCGCCCCCCGCGCGCACAGAGCCAGGTCTATGGAGGCGATCGCGGCCTGTCCCAGCGCCCCCATGTCGGCCCCGGCGGCGGCGCACAGGCGTCGTAGAAACCGGCTGCGGACCGCTCGCGGCAGACGATCGAGCCCGGCGATCGACCACTGTCCGACCGCGACGCGCCGCGCGTGCTCCTCACGCGCCGCCCACTCCTGCAGCGCCGCCTCCGCGTCCGCGGCCTGCTCGGCGAGCGCCGCGAGGGCCTGCTCGGCGCGGGGGTTGTGCGCGCGCAGCAGCGGCAGCACCTCCTCGCGCACACGCACCCGCGGGTGCCGACGCTCGAGGTTCGTCGGATCGTCGACGAAATCGAGGCCGAGCCGCTCGCACAGCGCCCGCGTCGTCACCCGCGCCACCCCGAGCAACGGCCGACACCACGGGTCGTCCCACGCCGGCATCGCCGCGACGCCCTCGAGCCCGGCGCCGCGGGTCGCGTGCATCAACAGCGTCTCGGCCTGGTCCGTCTGCGTGTGCCCCAGCACGATCGGCGCGTCGCCGGAGATCGCCCGCAGCGCCGCCCGGCGAGCGTCGCGGGCCCGGGCCGGCAACCCCGGGCCCGGCGCCAGCGTGAGCCGCGTCGCGTGTATCGGCACGCCGAGGCGCAACGCGACAGTTCGCACGTGATCGGCCTCCGCGGCGGACCCGGCACGCAGGCCATGATCGACGTGCCCGACCGTCAACGCCAGACGATCGGCGTCGGCGATCAGCGCCAGCAGACCCAGCAGCGCCGTCGAGTCGGCCCCGCCAGAGCAGGCGACGAGCAGCGCCAGGCGGCCGTCCGGCGCGACGCCCCGGGCCACCCGCACGCGGGCGATCGCGGGGCGCAGGCGGCCGAGCGCCGCGGCGATGCTGGGATGTCGGGGAGGCATGAAGGAGGGAGCGCCCGCGAGGTGGCGCGCGCGCGCGGCGATGATACCTTGCCCGCGTGACTGCCACCGATGAGCTCGGCCACCTGCGCCCCGATGACCTGCGAGCCCTCCACGCCGACCCGCTGGCGCTCGAGCACCGCGACGACCTGCCGAGCTTCGTGCCCGCGCTGCCGGCGACCAGCTTCGTCGCGGTCGCCCGCGGCTTGCAGGCGGAGGGTCGCCTCGAGCTCGTGCTCCCGCACGCGACCGCCGAGCAGATCACCGCCCTGTTCGACCTCGACGCCTGGCGCCGCGAACGCGTCGACATCGACCGTGCCCGGCTGTGGCTGACCGAGATCGTCGACCTCTACGCCCAGACCCGCGAGCGCGGCGAGCTCGGCGAGCTGATGATGGCGATGGACCCGGAGCTGTGGACCTTCGCGCTGCTGCCCGGCACCTCCGTGTTCCACCTCGACCCCGACGACGACGAACAACGCGAGCAGGCCCGCGACGCCGTCGAGTCGCTCTACGTCTACGAGACCCCGGACGGCTTTTATCTGGTCGCCGTGCCCGACACCGAGACCGGCCACCGTGCGATCCACGTGCTCGACCGCGTCTACTCCGACGACCTCGAGACCGGCAAGGCGCTGGTCGACTCGCTGCGCGGCGCGCTCGGCTCGATGATCGAGGAGGACCTGCTGCGCTGGCGCGCCGGTCGACTCGCCGACCTCGGCTTCGTCCCGTGGGAGGAGGCGATGAAGCTGCTGCGCCCGCTCGACCTCAAGGCCGCCCGCGAGACCCGTGAAGCCCCCCCCGACCCCACTGCCGTCCCCACCACCGACCCCACCATCGACCCCACCACCGACCCCGCGGCCCCCGCGGCCCCACCCCTCCCCGCCGAGACCCCGCGCCCCGGCCTGCTGCGGCGCGCCCTCGCGGCCCTGTCGGCGACGCAGCAGGGCGAGCGTGCCAGGGAGTTCACGCTGCTGGTCAACGAGTTGATGGCCGCGCAGCGCTTCGAGCCCGGCGACATCAAGCTACAGGAGCGGGCCTTCCATCAGGCCGAGGCGACCGTCGGCCTCGGCCTCGAGCTGCTCGTCGCCGGCACCATCGGGATCATCGGGATCATCGACCCCGCCGAGCAGGC
>JAYUXQ010001174.1:0-2826 GCA_043752905.1 Nannocystis sp.
GGCGAGGCGTGGGCGCCCAGGATGAAGCTGCTCAAGGAGCGCGAGGCGCTCGGCTTTTATCTCACCGGGCATCCGCTCGACCGGTTTCAGGGCGACATCGACGCGGGCGGTGCCCGTCGCACGGGGCAGCTGACGCGCGAGCAGCAGGGCCAGGAGGTGACCCTCGCGGGCGTGGTCTGCGATCTGCGCGAGGTCCAGACGCGATCCGGCAAGGGGTCGATGGGCTTCTTCCAGCTCGAGGACCAGTTCGGCCGCGTCGAGTGCGTGGTGTTCCCCAAGACCTACGCGCGCCTCGACGAGGACACGGGGCTGAGCTTTAGCGACCGATTACAGAGCATCGGCGACGAGCCGGTGTTCGTCACCGGCAAGCTCGAGGTCGAGACCGACGACGAGGGCGAGGCCAACAAGTTCAAGCTGCTCGTCGACTCGGCGCGACCGATCGCGGATGTCCGCGCCGAACGCACGAAGACGGTCCTGCTCAAGCTGACGATCGAGCAGTTGACCGACGAACGCATCCTGCGGCTCAAGCAGATCGTCGCGGACCACGGCGGCCCATGCACGATGGAGCTCAAGGTCATCAGCGACAGCTTTGGCGCGGATATCGTGTTCGGCGACCAGTTCAGCGTGCGCGCGGACGACGACCTCGTGCACGCGCTCGAGCGACTGTTCGGCGAGAAGGTCGCTTACCTGGTCTAGTCGACCACCGCCTGCGCGCCGCTTCGGGCGGCACGGACGTGGTCGCCCGGGCACTGGGGGCACGATGCGGACGCTCGCGAGCATGTCCTCTCGCGGTCCGCGGACGTGGGTGAGGCCTGGGGCCCCTTGTGCGCGGTCCTTTCGGTGAGGAATGATGGTTGCGATGCGGACATGGACACTGGGATGGGGCTTGGTGCTCGGGCTCGCGGGGTGCGGCGACAACGGGGGCAGCGAGACGGGCGGCGCGACGACCGGGCCCGCGGCCACGACCGGAGCGACGGAGACGGGTGCGACCGGGGTCGTCACGGAGACGACGCCGACGACGGGCGTCGGGACCACGCAGGGTCCGGGCGAGACGACCGGCCCCGATACGATCACGGCGACCGGGACAGACACCGGGTCCGAGACGGACACCGGGGAGGCGCCCTTGGGCTTTCGCTGTCTGATCCCGCCAGTCGACTCGATCGCCGATCTGCCGGCGGTCCAGCTCGACACCGCCTATCGGGCACCGACCGGCCAGACGCTCCACGTGGCGGCCGGGGGTGACTTGCAGGCGGCGATCGATGCGGCGCTACCCGGCGACGAGATCACGCTCGCGGCGGACGCGACCTTCACCGGCAACTTCGTGCTGCCGGAGAAGGCTGGCGAGGGCTGGATCGTCATCCGCAGCGACGACGCAGGCTTGCCGCCCGAGCACACGCGCGTCGGCCTCGATGATGCAGCGCATATGCCGACCTTGATGACCCCGAGCGACCTGGCGGTGCTGAGCACCGTCGGTGTGGCGCACCACTTCCGGCTGGTCGGGATCCAGTTTCGGCCGGCCGAAGGCGTCAGCCCCAACGACCTGATCGTGCTCGGCGACGGCGGCGCGACCTCGGTCGACCAGCTCGCGCACGACCTCGTATTCGACCGCTGCATCATCCGCGGCGACCCGGCCGTCGGCGGCAAGCGTGGGATCCAGCTCAACGCGCGCTCGGTCGGCGTGGTCCAGTCGTACTTCACCGACTGGAAGCGCGAGGGGCAGGACACACAGGCGATGCTCGGCTGGAACACGCCGGGTCCGTTTCGCATCGTCGACAACCACCTCGAGGGCGCCGGCGAGAACATCATGTTTGGCGGTGCGGACGCGGCGATCGCCGATGTCATCCCGAGCGACATCGAGATCTGCGGCAACTTTTTTAGCAAGCCGCTGCGCTGGAAGGTTGATGACCCCAGCTACGAGGGCACGCACTGGAGCGTGAAGAACCTGTTCGAGCTCAAGGTCGGCCGTCGCGTGCTGATCTCCGGCAACACCTTCGAGCAGGTCTGGTCCGACGCACAGACGGGCTTTGCGATCGTGATCAAGTCGGCCAACCAGGACGGCGGGCAGCCGTGGGCTGTCACCGAGCACGTCAACTTCGTCTACAACCAGATCCGCATGGCCAACAACGGCATCGCCGTGTCGCGCACCGATGGTGGGTCGCTCGGGACCAACCATGTGCGCGTCGCCCACAACGTGATCACCGACCTCGGAGCCGCCACCTGGGGGGGCGGCGGCCGGCTGTTCCAGCTGCTCGACGGCGTCGCCGACATGCACGTGGTGCATAACACCGGCTTCGGCATCAGCCACGCGGTGATCTTCGACGGCGCGCCGCTGCCGGCGCTGAGGATCGCCGACAACATCCTCGGGCCGACGATGTACGGCGTGTTCGGCAGCGGCCAGGGCGAGGGGACCGGTGCGCTCGGGGTCTATGCGCCGGACGGCGCGCTGGTCGGCAACGTCATCGTCGGCGCCAACATGGCGAGCTACCCCGCGGGTAATTTCTTTCCGGCGACCGTGGATGCGGTCGGCTTCGTCGATCTCGTCGGCGAAGACTTCGGGCTCGTGCCGGGCTCGATATACGCCGGGGTCGCCAGCGATGGCACGGACCCGGGGGCGTCGATGGAGCTGGTGGCACAGGCGAAGAGCGGGGATTGACGCGACACCGCCCGCCGCGGTGTCCGGGCGGGCCTGTCAGCCGAACTGCACGGAGCGCCTCGTGAAAGACCCATACCACCAGCCGTCGATCGGGAACTTCGGGTCTTCGTCGAGGGACGCGCCTGCCGCGACGAGCACGGGGGCGAAGTGTTCGTGGGTCGGATGGGTTGCAG
>JAYUXQ010001175.1:0-6992 GCA_043752905.1 Nannocystis sp.
GGTCTGGCCTGCGGTGACGTTCGCGATGCCGTCCTGCAGCAGGGTGGTCATCCCGTTCGCGCACGCCGCTGGTGTTGCCGCACGCCTCGCAGCCCTTGACCCGCCAGACGCGGAAGTCCGGACCGAACTGCACGTCGAACGTCGTGGCGAGCGTCTCCTCTTCGAGCAGAGCGTGCGGGTGAGGCGCTGCGCGACGATCGCGAGGAGAGAGTCACCGAAGCTGAACGGGTCGAGCCCAATGTCGAGCAAGTCTCGTGATCGCGCATCTCGCCGACCATGATGACGTCGGGGTCGTGACGCAGGAAGGAGCGTAGACCTGCCGCGAAGGTCAGGTTGATCTTGCTCTGCACCTGGACCTGGCTGATGCCGGCGAGCTGATACTCGACGGGGTCCTCGACGGTGAGGATGTTGAGGTCGGGGGTGTTGATCTCCGACAGCGCCGAGTAGAGCGTGGTCGTCTTGCCGGAACCAGTCGGGCCCGTGACGAGGAAGATGCCGTGCGGGCGCGCAATGACGTCGCGGATCAGGCGCAGGTGGTCGGGGGCGATGCCGATGCTGTCGAGGCTGAGGCTCACCGCCGACTTGTCGAGCAGACGGATCGTGACGCGCTCGCCGTGCGCAGTCGGCACGGTGGCGACGCGCATGTCGACCTCCTTGCCGGCGATCTTGCGGCGGATACGGCCGTCCTGCGGGAGGCGCTTCTCGGCGATGTTGAGGCCGGCCATGATCTTGACGCGGGCGATGATGCTGGGGAGGTGAGCCTTGGGCGCCCGCTTGACCTCGTGCAGCACGCCGTCGACCCGGTTGCGCACCATGATCTCCTTGTCGCCGGGCTCGATGTGGATGTCGCTCGCCTTCTCCTTGGAGGCGTTGAAGATCAGGCTGTTGACGAAGCGGATGATCGGCGCGTCCTCGGCCGAGGCGTGCAAGATGTCCTCGTCCTCCTCGGCATACTCCTCGTCCTTTTTCTCGAGGTCGACGTCCTTGGTCCGCCGCGCGTACACGCGGTTGATCAGGTCGAGCACCGTCGCCCTCGGCATCAGGGTGATCTCGAGGTCCTGCGTGCGGTACACCTGGCACAGGTCGTCGAGGTCGAGGAGGCGCAGCGGATCGGCCGCGAACACGCGCAGCAGGCCGATCTGACGGTCGAGGCGATACGGCAGCACGGTGTTGCTGCGCGCGTACTGGATCGGCAATTGCTCGACGAGCTCGTCCTGGATCTCGTTGATCTCGATGCTCTCGCGGGCCTGGAGCCCGAACTGCTGGGCCAGCGCGCGGCACACGTCCCACTCGCTGCAATGCTTGAGGCGGACCAGGGTCTCGCCGATGCGCTCGTTCTCGAGGTGCTGGGCGGCGAGGCCCTCGGCGAGCGCCTCGGCCCCGACCGCCCGCATCTCGATCAGCAGCTCGCCGATCGGGCGCGCCTGCGGGCGGACACCGACCGGAGCGAGCACAGGGACGTCATGCGTGTGGAGTTGCGTGTTCATGGGACCTCGGGACCTCTCACCATAGCCGCAAGCGGCTCATTGCTCACGGCGCGCGGGCGGAGGCACGAGCGTGCCCGTGGTGGCGCCGCCGCCGGTGCCGCCGGTGCCGCCGCCGCCGCCGCCGTCGTCCACTTCCTCGGCGCCACCGCTGCGCGGGCTCATGCCGAGCACGCCGGTGATGATCTCGCGCCGCATCTCGTCGTCGGCGCGGCGCAGGTTGATCTCCTCCTGCTCCATGCGCCGGGCCTCCTTGTCGATCGAGGCGAGGATGCCGGCCTTCTTGCGGTAGTTGACGTTGGAGGGCAGCTCGCGGCGCTTGAAGTTGGTCTCGCGCTCGATGAACTCCATGCGCTCCTTGTCGCGCCGCTCGTGGATGCGGCGCACGTCGTCGGGGGAGTCGATGATGTGCGGGACCATGATCAGGAGCAGATTGACCTTCTCCCGACCCTTTTGGCGGCTCTTGAACAGCCAGCCGAGCAGCGGGATCGAGCCGAGGCCGGGGACCTGGCTGACGGCCTCGCTCTCGCGGTCACGGATCAGGCCGCCGAGCACGAAGGGCTGGCCGTCGCGGCCGACGATCTTGTCGAGCTTGAAGCGGCGCTTGGTGGTCGTGACGCCGAGGGTCGGGCTGGTATCGGCGATGTCGCGGTCCTCGACCTCGACGTCCATCGTCACGTTGCGCTCGTCGTTGATGTACGGCTTGATCTTGATGCGCAGGGTGACATCCTGGCGCTCGATCGACTGGACCGGGAGGCCGCCGATGCCGTTGGCGCCGCCGAGGGCCGACAGGGCGCCCTGGGTCGGCACGTTGCGGCCGATCTCGATGTTGGCCTCCTGATTGTCGGCGGCGTACATGTGCGGCTCGGAGACGACGTTGACGTCCGAGCTGGTCTGCAGGGCCTGGATGACGGCGCCAAAGCCAGGCACGTCGCGGCCGAGGCCGAGCAGCTGGCCGGAGCCGCCGACGAGCGGTCCGACGATGCCGCCGGCGAGGCCCTTGAACGCGGCGGGGTTGAGGATCAGGGAGTTGAGCGCGACCGTCGGGGCGCTGCCGATGACGGCGAAGCCGTTGCTGGTGCTGGCGCCGAGCGGGACGCCGAAGTGGGCGCCGGCGCCGACGTCGGTGTTGTGCTTGATGCTCACCTCGAGCATGTAGATCTCGATGTAGAGCTGGCGGCGCTCCATGTCGAGCTGGTCGATGACGGGCTCGAGGTTCTTGTAGTCGGCCGCGGAGGCGATGATGACGAGCGAGCGGGTGTCCTGGTCCGGGGTGATCTTGACGTCGCCGGAGAACAGGTCGGCCGAGATGGCGCCGCCGGGGGCCTTGTTCTTGTCGGTGCCGGCCTGCGCGGCCTGCTTGGCGCCGGTGGCGAGCGCGGAGAGCACGGTGGCGACCGCCTGGGCGTCGGCGTTCTTGAGCTTGCGGACGTGGATCCGGCCGCCGCCGCCGGGCAGCTTGACGTCGAGGCTCTCGATCAAGCGCCGGATGACGACGTAGTCGGCCTCGTTGGTGATGACGATGAGGGTGCCGGAGCGCTCGTCGACGATGACGCGGTTGATCGACGAGGGGGTGGTCGACGCGGCGCGCTTGCCCTTGGCCGGGGCGTCGCCGCCCTTGGAGCCCTCGCCGAAGATGTCGCGGATGATCTGCGCGACCTCCTCGGCCTTGGCGTATTGCAGCTGATAGAAGAAGATCTTCTCGCTGGCGGTCGGCGTGTCGAGCTCCTGGACGATCCGCTCGAGGCGACGGATGCTGGAGCCCTTGTCGGTCAAGATGATCAGGTTGCCGACGACGTCGACGCTGCCCTGCTTGCTCTTGAGCTGGTTGAGGACGTCGCTGATGTCCTTGGTGCCGCCGTTCTTGATGCGGATCAGCTGGGTGACGAAGCGGTCGCTGTTGGGGGCGTTGGCGTCGTCGCCGTAGAGCGGCAGGGTGCGGTTCTTGGCGTCGGTGGTCTCGACGATCTTGAAATACTTGCCGGACGGCTCGACGGTCAGGCCCATCGTCTCCAGGGCGGCGTAAAAGGCCGCGTAGGCCTCGTCGACGGTGACCGGCTCGGGCGACAGGATCGTCACCTTGCCGCTGCGCACCTTGCGGTCCCAGATGAACTTCTGACAGGTGATCGTCATCATCCAGTTGACGAGGTCCTCGAGCTCGGTCTCCTTGGGCAAGGTGACGGTGAAGCGGGCGCCGCGGGGCGCCTTGCGGCACGAGTTGTGCGGGAGGGTGCCGGGGGTGCCGGTCGTCGGGCCGCCGCCCTCGTCGCCGACGAGCTCACCGCCGCCGGTCGGGTTGCGGGCGGTGCCCGCGGTCGGCGGCGCGGTCGGGGGAGCATCGGGCGCCTGGGCGCGGACGGGCGCGCCGGCGAGGACCAAGGAGAGCGCGGGCAAGAGCGCGGGCAACAAGGTGGAGAGGCCGGAGGGCAAGCTGGCGAGGACGCGGTTGCGAACGCGGGTGCGGATGTTCTGACGCGTGGTCATTGGATGGTGAGTTCCTTGGTGATCGTCTCGCCCTTGCGCTCGAGGGTAATTTGCAGGTTCGAGGCGCGGCGCAGCTTGGTGTACAGAGACATGGCGCCGTCCATCGACTTGAGCTCGATGCCGTTGACGGCGGTGATGAGGTCGCCGTTCTTGATGTTGAGGAGCTTGGGGAGGCTGTCGGGGCGGATGCCGTAGAACTTGAAGCCGCGGGTCTCGCCATCCTTGACGGAGGGCATCATGCGGGCCTGCTTGGTCAGCGAGGCGGGGTTGCTCAGCACGCCCTCGAGCCAGGCGCGGTCGATCGTGCAGGCGTTCTCGGTCTCGCACTTGATGGCATCGCGGGCGCCAACGATCATGTTGGCGTTCGGCGCGGGCTCCTCGTCGGTCTTCTTGGCGGCCTTGTCGGCGACCGGCTTGACGGCGCCCTTGGGCGGCTCGACGCCGAGCTCGATGTACTCGAGCTGGCTGCCGTGGCGCACGTGGACCATGCGCCGCTCGACCGAGACGAGCACGGCGCTGGCGAAGATCTTGTCGCCGGGCCAGTAGGGACCGGCGCCGCCGGTCTCCTCGTCGCGCAGGGTGGCCCAGGAGAACTTCGGGTCGCTCGACTCCATGGTGGCGACGAGGCGCATCGGTAGCGTGCTCGGGACCTCGCCGGGCTGCGGGCCGCCGGTGATGTCCTCGGGCTTGCCGGTGACGGGGTCGACGCTCGGCGTCGGGGTGGCGCCCGGGACGACCTCGACCTTGGCGCAGGTCGGGCAGAACAGGTTGCGCGAGAGGATCGTCGAGATCATCTTGGTGCGGTCGCCGGTCGACGTGCGCGAGGAGCCCGAGCCGCCCGAGCCGAGCGAGGAGACGAGCGAGGGCTTGTCGTCGTCGTCATCGTCATCGCCGCCGGTGTCGCCGGTGCCGCCATCGGTGTCGGTGTCGGCGGCCTCGTCCTCGTAGATGTACGAGGTGCCGACGTAGGTGGTGATCACCGATGCGGCGAGGGCCGCGGTGATCCCCAGGCCCAGCCCCTTGATGACCCAGAAGTATTGTTTGAAGAGGGCTTCCATCGTCGTGGATCAGTGCAGGATCTCGTCGTCGACCACGGCGGCGGTCGGCGCCGCCGCCGGCTCGGGGTGGGCGCCGCTGCCGGTCTCGAGCTTGCGGTAGATCGTACGCGTGGCGATACCGAGGAGGTCAGCGGCCAGGCGCTTGTCACCGCGGGTGAACTTTAGCGTCTCGGAGATCATCCGGCGCTCGACTTCCTCCAGCGGGGTGCCGACCGAGAATGTGATCTGACGCCCATGGCCCGCCTGGGGGTCGCGCAGCTCGGGCGGGAGATCGAGCTCGTCGATGAGCTCGCCGCGGCACAGCACGACGGCGCGCTCGACGGCGTTCTCGAGCTCACGCACGTTGCCGGGCCAGCCGTAGTTGCCCATTCGGTGCAGGGCGGCCTCGGTGAAGCCGTGGACCCGCTTGCCGTGCTTGTCGGCGTAGATGCGCAGGAAGTGGTCGGCGAGCAGCGGGACGTCCTCCAGACGGTCGCGCAGCGGCGGGACGCGGATCGGGATGACGTTGATGCGGTAGAACAGGTCCTCGCGGAAGCGACCGGCCTTGACCTCGTCGGTGAGATCGCGGTTGGTGGCGCAGATCAGGCGAAAGTCGACGCGCGTCATGCGACCGCCGACCGGCTCGATCTCCCCCTCTTGCAGCGCGCGCAGCAGCTTGACCTGGATGTGCAGCGGGATCTCGCCGATCTCGTCGAGGAAGAGGGTGCCGGTGTTGGCCTCGACGAAGCGACCCTCGCGGGTCCGCGTGGCGCCGGTGAAAGCGCCCTTCTCGTGGCCGAACAGCTCGCTCTCGAGGATCGACTCGGGCAGGGCGGCGCAGTTGGTCGGCACGAGCTGACGCGAGGCGCGGGCGCTGTGCTGGTGGATGTAGCGGGCGAACAGCTCCTTGCCGGTGCCGCTCTCGCCGAGCAACAGGACGGTCGCGGAGGAGCTGGCCGCCTGCTTGGCCATCTCCAGCGAGGCGCGCATGACCTGGCTGTTGCCGACGATCGGCTTGTGGGTGGCGGCGGCGAGCTGGGCCCGCAGCTCGCGGTTTTCGGCGACCAGCGCGTGCTTGTCGAGCGCCTTCTGAACTGCGGCGACGATCGCCGCGCGCTTGAGCGGCTTGCTGATGAAGTCGTAGGCGCCGAGCTTCATCGCGGCGACGGCGTTCTCGACGGTGCCGTAGGCGGTCATCACCAGGACCTCGACCTCGGGCGTGATCGCCTTCGCGGCCTTGAGCAGGTCCTCGCCGGTCATGCCAGGCATGCGCAGGTCGGTGATCATCACCTGCACCGGATGCAGGCGCAGGACCTCGAGCGCCTGCTGCCCGCTGTTGGCGATCCGCACGTGCATGTTCTCCTTGATGAGCACCTTCTGCAGCGCGTCGAGGATGCTGGGCTCGTCGTCGACGACAAGCACAGTGGGAAGGGCAGGCTTCGAAGGAGAGGTCATGGCGGAGCGCGTATGAAGCAAGACCCGCTCCTCATGAAAAGTACAAAAAATATGAACGATTCCAGGGGGTGGTCGAGGGACATGGACGGCCTGTCCCGCGCTCTTGTCACTCCGTCCGGGGCCGAATGACATTTTGACACGGAAGTAACCTGGCGGCGAATGCGCGATTTGGCGGGCCCGCCAGCATGGCACAAGTCGATCGGTCGCGCTGCCAACGGTGGGCGTGAAGCGCTGAGGAGGATCGAGGAAGCCCTGCGATCACGGGCGCCGGTGCGTGGCACATGACTTGCTCAGGGGCGTCGCATGCTGATCCGAAGCCTCCGTGTGTCTGCCCTGTCCCTCGCTCTGATGCTGCTCGCGCCCGGCGTGCCCGCGGCGAAGCCGGTGACGCCGGTCGTCGTCGCGGCGACGCAGATCGATCTCGAGGTCGCCGAGCTCGGCAAGGACGGGGCGCGCCGGGCGACGACGCTGACGCTGTCTCTGCCGGACCGCAGCGGTCGCGGCGGGCCGTCGGCGGCGGAGCTCAAGACGC
>JAYUXQ010001176.1:0-2822 GCA_043752905.1 Nannocystis sp.
CCCGGCGACGAGCCGGGTGTGCCGGGCAAGGAGGAGGCCTGGGTCGTGCTCGCCGCGGACCCGGGCGCGCACGTATGGGTCGGCCTCGCCGAGGGCTGCACGCCGGAGGAGTTTCATCGCGCCGTCGCCGCGGGCGAACCACTGCTGATATTGCTACGGGCGATCCCGGTGACCCCCGGCACCGTCGTCCTGGTCCCCGCGCGCACCGTCCACGCGATCGGCAGCGGGATCTTGCTCGCGGAGATCCAGCAGCCACGCGACTGCACCTACCGCTTCCACGACCACGGCAGCGACCGGCCGATCCAGCCCGAGCAGGCGCTCGCCACCGTCGACCTCGCCGCGACGGCGCAGGTGTGGCAGCCGGACCAGTCACCGACGACGATCACCGGCCGCCATATCACGCTCGAGATCCTCGCCGGCGGCACGCACGAGCGCGACCCCGCGGGCCCGAGCCTCATCATCCCGGTGCGTGGCCGCGGCGACGCGATCACCCGCACGGAGGAGCAGCCGCTCGACCTCGGCGAGCTGTTGCTCGCCCGCCCCGGTCCATGGCGGCTCGAGCTCGCGCCCGGCAGCCTGTGCGTGGTCGGGCAGGTCGACGCCGGCGCAGACGCCCCCCGCTGACCGTCGCCAACCCGTATATGCTGGCGCGATGAATCTACGCGCGCGATGGATCCTGACCCTGGGTGCTCTGGTGATCGCCTGCGGCGACAACGGCGGCGGCGAGACCACGGCGGCTCCGACGACCACCGGGACCCCGCTCACCACCACAGACCCGACGACCACGGGTGACACCACCGGCACGCCGACGACCACCGGCGCCGAGAGCTCGTCCGGCGAGCCCGCGCACTCGTGCCTGATCCACCCCGACGAGGCCGCGTGCACGCAGGACCCGCAGTGTCTGTGGAAGGGCGTCGTGCAGCTGAATTACGGCGCGCAGGGCTGTCAGGGCAGCATCGACGACTTTTGCATCGACAAGGATCAGGCCGGCGGTGCCTCGGCCTGGTACCACGAAGTCGGCGGCGAGCCGCAGGTAGTCGAGTTCGGCTACACCCCCGACGGCCTCGACCCCGAGTGGCAGCCATGCACCTGCGACGGCCCGCTCGCGTGCCTGTGCAGCTCCGTCAGCGAGGACTGTCCCGGTCGCCTCGACGAGTTCTGCGGCGGGATCAGCACCGAGATGGGCTGCGAGCTGGCCAGCATCAAGGACAGCTCGCGCTGCGCGTGGCTGTCGGTCTCGTCGGAGGGCCCCGACGACGGCCTGTGCGCCGACGGAGCCGAGACCTACGAGTGCCTGCCCGCCGACAACGGCGACTCCGCCACCTGCACGCCGCCGGTCTACACGTTCATGCCGTGTGGCGGGTTCCAGAAGGAGGTTTTCTGGCGCGACAACAACGGCGTCATCGACACCGTCGTCGCCTGCGGCCCGCAGCCGCTCGGCTACACCCGCTGCGAGGCCGACGACACCCCCGAGCAGCCCGACGAATGCAAGTGCCGCTGCACCTGAAAAAGCGGGCGCCCCCGCGCGCCCGGCATTCGCGTATGATGCCCGCATGACTTCTTCTTGCTCGATCCAGACCCGCAGGGCCGGGTTCCTCGGCCTCGGCCTGCTCGCCCTCGTCTCGACCGGCTGCCCCGGAAACGGCGGAACGACCACCGACGACCCCGGCACCACCACCGCGCAGAGCACCGGCGACGCGACCACCACGCCGACCACCACGCCGACCACCACGACCCAGACATCGACCCCGACCACCGCCGACCCGACCACCGGCGGCGAACTCTCGACCACCGGCATGACCACCGGCGAGCCCTCGACCACCGAGTCGGGCACCAGCACCGGTGGCGAGCCGGCGGTCGCGTGCCCCTCCCTCGAGACCGAGGAGACCTGTGTCGCCGACCAGGACTGCAAGTGGTCCGGCGTGGTCGAGTTCACCTACAGCGCCCAGGGCTGTCAGGGCGGCATCGTCGACTTCTGCATCCCGAAGAAGCTGGCCGGCGGCGCGAGTGCCTGGTACCGCGAGGTCGACGGCGACACGGAAGTGGTCGAGTTCGGCTACACCCCCACCGACCTCGACGAGACCTGGAAGCAGTGCGACTGCGACGGCCCGCTCGCGTGCCTGTGCACCTCGGTCACCGAGGACTGCCCGGACCGCCAGGAGGAGTTCTGCGGCGTCAACATCACCGAGCTCGGCTGCAAGAACACCACCCTCAAGGGTAACACCGTGTGCGGCTGGTTCTCGGTCGACCCCCAGGGTCCCAACGACGACATGTGCACGCAGAACACCAAGTACGACCAGTGCCTGCCCGCGTACGACACCGACAAGACCGACTGCAAGGCCGAGAAGGCCCCGCTCCCGCCCTACCCCGACGAGAACATGGTCAACAAGTGCTCGGGCGTCGCGGTCAACCCGGTCTACTGGCACGAGAAGGACGGCGTCCTCGAGATCACCGAGGCCTGCGGACCCAAGCCGCTCGGCTGGACCCACTGCGAGTCCGTCGATACGCCCGCGCTACCCGACGAGTGCGGCTGCAACTGCACCTGAGCCGACCGGCCAGCTTCGACCTCCATCGACTCGCGCGTATCATCGCATCATCGCGCCACCATGACCCGCAAACGCACAGCGATCGTCCTTGGAGGCTCCGGCTCGGTCGGAACCACACTGCTCCGCGAGTTGTTCGACGACGATGGCTTCGACGCCGTCGTTACCCTGTCGCGCCGGTCGTCACCCGAGGCCGTCGCCATGGCTCGCACCGCCGGCCGCAGACTGGTGGAGAAGCTCGTCCCCGACATGAAGCCCGCGCCCCTCGCCGCGGCGACG
>JAYUXQ010001177.1:0-2820 GCA_043752905.1 Nannocystis sp.
GGCGTCGTGCCGCTGGCGATCAGCGCATGAAACCCCGAGATCGCCCCACACGCGATCGTGATGAACACGAACGGGAACAGCGAGCCGCGCACCACCGAGGGAAATTGCACGCCATCGACCTCGATCCCGCCGGGCCCGACCTCGGTGAACATCGGCATTTCGATGACCGGGTTGACGATCATGATGCCGACGATCAAAAGCAGGATCGTGCCGATCTTCATGTATGAGCTGAGATAGTCGCGCGGGCACAGCAGCATCCACACCGGCAGCACGCTGGCGACGAACCCGTACGCCGCGATCGCCAGCGTGATCGTCACCTCGTCGAGGCTCAGGTACGCCCCGAAGCTCGAGTCCTGGACCTGCTTCCCGAACACCACGCACAACAGCAGCAGCGTCACCCCGACCACCGTCGCCTCGCGCACGCCCTTCACGCTGCCGCCGCGGACCTTGTAGATATAAAGTCCCATCGCCAGCGCGATCGGGATCGACGCGCCGATCGTGAACACCCCCCACGCGCTCTCCGCCAGCGCCCCGACCACGACCCGCCCGAGCCCCGCCAGCGCGATGATCACGATGAACAGGATCGCCAGCCCTGCGACCGCGCCGACCCCGGGCCCCAGCTCCTCACGCGCCATCTCGGCGAGCGAGCGCCCGCCGCGACGCACCGAGGCCGTCAAGATCACGAAGTCGTGCACCGCCCCGCCGAGCACCACCCCGAACAGGATCCACATGTACCCGGGTAGAAACCCGAACTGCGCCGCGAGCACCGGACCCACCAGCGGACCCGCTCCGGTGATCGCCGCGAAGTGATGTCCGAACAGCACCCAGCGGTTCGTCGGATGATAATTCTGGCCGTCGTTGTGCACGTGCGCCGGCGTCACCCGCCCCGGGTCGAGCGACAGCACCCGCGCCGCGAGGAAGGCCGAGTAGTAGCGATACGCGATGGCCAGCACGGCCAGCGCCAGGAGCATGAACCACAGGGCGTGCATCGCCCCCCAGGATTAACACAAACCGCCCGCGCTCACATCCCGCCCCTCGGGCACTTTCAGCTCGGGAAGGCCTGGTCGAGCGTCGCGTGGTCCTCGGCGGTCAGCTCCAGCTTGTCGGCCGCGGCGCTGTCGAGGGCGCTGCTGATCCGGCTGGCGCCCGGGATCGGGATGACCATCGGCGAGCGGGCCAGCAGCCAGGCGAGCGCGACCTGAAAGGACGACGCGTCGTGCCGGGCCCCGACCGCGCGCAGGGTGGCGTCCTCCGCGACGCGGGTCTTGCCACGACCGCCGCCGACCGGGCTGTAGGCCAGGTACGCGATCTTCTCCGCCGTGCACAGCGCGACCATCCCGTTGCTGAAGTCGCGGCGGTCGAACACGCTGCAGCGGTTCTGCACGCTGACGATCGGCACGATCGCCATGGCCAGCCGGAGCTCGGCCGGGGTCACGTTACTCAGCCCGATATGGGCGATCTTTCCCTGCCGACGCAGCTCCGCCAGCGCGCCGACGCTGTCCTCGAGCGGCACCGCGTCGTCGACCGCGTGCAACTGATACAGCGGCAACACTGGCAGGCGCAGCGCCTTGAGGCTCGCCTCGCAGGCCGACCGCAGGCGCCGCGGGTGCGCGTCGGTCACCCACGCGCCGCCGGGCCGCTGCAGTCCGCCCTTGGTCGCGACCACGATGTTGGTCGAGCCGGGCAGCTGCGTGATCGCCTCGGCGATCAGCTTCTCGTTGTGATTGATGTCCGACTGGTCGAGGCAGTACACGTCCGCCGTGTCGATGAGCGTGACGCCGGCCCGCAGCGACGCGTGTAGCACCTTGATCGCCTCCGATCTCGCGGGTCGTCCGGCGATCGAGAGGGGCATCCCGCCGAAGCCGATCTGGGACACATGAAGGCCGGAGCTGCCGAGCGGACGAAGGTGCATACGAACTGTCGGCCCTCATAACACAACTCGCGGGGTGGCGGCCGCGAGGTCCTTCGCATGATCCGGCCCGGATCACATCAAAGCCGCGCGACTCGGCCGCGATCGCCCACGACCCGCCCTCGACCGCCACATGCCGCGCGGACCCGAACGCCGACGTCCCTCGCGCCAGCGCGCTCGAACATCCGGTCATCGTCCGTCGGCCGACCTGTTCGCCGGCCGCCACAGGGCGACTCTCAGTCGATCGTGATCCGCAACAGCGCCGCGCTCACCGACCTCTCCAGCCTCGCCAGCCTGTTCGCCGCCGCCGACCACAGCCTCTCCTTCGCGCTCCAAGATGCCCCCGCGCTGACCTCCCCCGCCGGCCTCGGCACCGCCTCCAAGGGCTCCTACGAGCTCGCTGACCTCCCGCTGCTCACTGACCTGCAGCCGCTCTCGCAGGTCAAGACCCTGGACGCGCTATCCCTGCGCAACATCCCGCTGACCAGCCTCGCCGGCCTCGGCTCGCTGCAGTCCGTCAACCTATCGGCCCGCTCGCCACCGGCCACGTCCGATTCCAGACCCTGCCGGTGCTCGGCTCACTCAAGGGCCTCGATAAGTTCGCGACCGGCACCGTCTCGTTCATCGACCTCCCGCTCGTCACCTCGCTCGCGCCGCTCGTCGGCCTCGTCGACGCCGGGTCGCTCGTCCTGCAGGGCATGCCGCTCGTCACCTCGCTCGCCGGTCGCGACAACCTCGAGACCGCCTTCACGGTGTCGATCGGTGACTGCATCAACGAGGGCACCAGCGGCATGGACGGCCTCACCAGCCTCACCGGCCTCGGATCCCTGACCAGCACCGGTGAGTTCATGGTCACCAACAGCAAGAAGCTGACATCGCTGGCCGGCGTCGGCGCGCTGGCGGTCGTCTCC
>JAYUXQ010001178.1:0-2819 GCA_043752905.1 Nannocystis sp.
GTCGAGGGCTGTCGAGGTTCTGCCGGAGATCGCCGCCAACATCCCGCTCCTGTGGGTCGAGGGCTTCGACCTCCTGCAGCACGAGTCGATCGGGGTCCCGCTCGAGCGCGTGACGATGAATTGTGTGCTGCCCCCCGGACAGCGGCATGTATTTGCGCCGACCAGGCAGTCCGCGCCGCCTCGCCCGGCGACGGCCGAACAGAACCAGCTCCGCGACCACGTGCGCGTCGGTCCGGGGGGCGAGGAGACGCAGCGCGGTGCGTTGCTGCTCGAGCTACTCGACGCCGAGGCCCGTAGACGCGGCACCTCGCCGACGCCCGAGCAGCGCTGCAAGGCGCTCGAGCGGTTGCGGCGTCGTCACGGGCTGCTGTCGGCCGAGGCCACGCGCGCATGGATGGAAAGCAATGACATCTCGTCGGAGGACCTCACCGCGATCGTGCGGCTCGAGGTCGCCGCCGGGGCCACGCAGCGCAGCTCGCCCGGTGGCGCAGCGCTGGTGCTCGAGCTCAAGCGTACCGGCCGCCACGGCGCGGCCCAGCGCCCGCATCATCGACGACTGGAAGCTGTCGACCATGCACAACCCCAACCACAAGATCCGGCTGTTCAAGCTGAAGACGCGAGAGCGCTTCTTGACGCCCGAGGAGCGGCGGCACGTGGAGGAGAGTCTATCGTGTCGTTGCGGAGGGTCACGCGAAGGTAGAGCGGCTCACCGAGGTCGAACGTGTCCGCCCGGACAGAGATCTCGAGTGCGAGCCCAGGTGTTGTCTCGATAGCCTCGTCACGAGCCAGCGTGCTCGCGTCGTCGGGGCGATCCGTGAAGGGTCGGCCGCCAGGCATGACGAACTCGGCCGGCCCCGTCATCAGCCAGCTCTTGTTGGGCTCGCTGAAGGAGAAGTGGATATTGTCAGGGAAGACCCCGAGCCCCTGGAGGTCAGCCGTCTGGTTCATGATCGTTGTGTCGATCGGGAGTGGCGGGATTTCTGATTTCGGGTGCAGCAGGTTGAAGACGTGGCCAAGCTCGTGCGCGAGCGTCCGCATGTACATGAGGTCGCTGCTAGCGATACGCGCCATCGACATCGCGCATCCCTCGCGCGGCATGTTGTTAACGTCGGCTGAACGGAAATCGTACATGATGCCGAGCGGACGGAAGATGGACCAGCCTTCCTGGTATTCGATGTTCGGCACGATCAGGATGTGCGCGTACCAACCATCCCGCTGCGCCTTCCGGTAGCGCGTCATATACTCGTGGAGGTGGGGCAGTTCGAAGTTCTCGCCCGTGGCGGGCAGGGGGAGATCGGCTTGGTCCATCTGTACGTCGAGGTCTACGCCGGCGTCGGCGTAGATGCTTCTCAGAGTGTGTTCCTTGTCGTCCTTCGTGACCTTCTCCGGCGGAAACCGGGTGCCAGTGACCTTGTCGATTTCGACCGTAGCTTTTCTCATGAAGGTTTCTTCCTTCCTGCGACGACAGCCTCAGGATATCGGCGATTCTGAAGGCCGCTCGCCGGTGAAGTTGATCGCGGCGTCGCCGGCTGGCTATCGTGCTGGCGTAGCTAAGACCTCCCTAAATGACGTCTTCGATGATATCGCCCGGGGCCTGACCGAACTCGGCTTCAACGTCGTTCGCACGCCGTTGCCGATGGCCTACGACGACGACGACTCAACGAACACTCGCTACTGGTACTTCGCTACCGGCAACAACGTCCTGACGCAGGACAATCCACGTAAGGTTTGGATTCCGAGCTATGGGCACGGGCCATGGGCTAAGCTTGCGGCGACGGATACCTTGAACCAGCGTATTTGGGAGCTTGGCGGGCAAGGCCGATGAACAGTCGTCGTACACCGTGCTCGTCGGGGACCCGCAGCTCGCGGCTGACACACTTGGCGAGCCGTTGCCAGACGGCGCGATGGTACAGATAGAAGCGCGCCTCACACCAGAGTTCAAGGGAAACGTGTGGTGGATAACCTTGGTCGTACTCGAAGAGCGCTCCCGAGCCGCGTGTATCTGACCGTTGATGGGCTGTTAACAATGTCATATTTGACACAAAACGACCGGGGAATCTTTACGCGCAGCGTTGAAATCCAGTAACACATCCAAAAAAGTCTCGTGTCACTCCAGACGGGATATGTCCATAAACGGCGTTGTTACAATGTGTACCGCAGAACATAGTGGCTTAGGAGCCGCCGGAAGCGGCACCCGAGGAGGCCGCGCCCGCTCCGAAGCCCGAACGCGAGCCGGTCAGGCGGGGGCCCCCGCGCCGGCAGGCCCCCGCGCTGGACCTCCGGCGGCAGCACCACGATTACGACGCGCGGCAGCACCGGCGGCAGCGTCTCGACGCCTTCGAGCGGATCGGCGAGGCGAGCGAAGTCGTCGAGCACCGGCCGGCGTCGCTCGTCGTGGTCCGGCTCGTGCGACCGAGATTCGTCCGAGCCAGAGCCCTCGGCGCGCTCCCGCTATATCGCCAGTCGAGCATCCACGCCTGCGACGGCCTCGAGCTCGCACGCTCGACGATCTGCGGCTGACACGAGCAACTCGCCGATCTCGCCGAGGTCGTCATCGAGGCGATACTGCGCCTCCTCCCATCCTCACGTTCCGCCGGTGTAGCGCGGCCCGGCGATCCGGTTACGACGCGGTAACCGAACGGATACGAACGGCTCTGACGAGAGCCGAGCGGTGCCGCGACCGCACGGTATGGGCGAGCCAGGGTAAGGGCCGCCTAGGCCGCTGCGCGGAGGCCGCATCTGGAACGGTTCTACTCACGGCTACGCTAGAACGCCTATAGGTGGCTTTGGGCGACATCTCGCGCGAGATGTTGGTGATG
>JAYUXQ010001179.1:0-6980 GCA_043752905.1 Nannocystis sp.
TCCACGGCGTGCCACGCCAGGCGCGGCTGTCCTGGCGTGACCGCCAGCGTGATCGGGCGAGCGTCACGACGCGCCACCATCGGCTCACGACCGCTGGCGATCGCGGGCGACCAGGATCATCGTCGTCGCCAGGAGACAGATCAGCGCGTAGCCGGCGAGCACCCCCCACAGCGTCAGGACGTGGGAAACGGCCGGATCGTAATCGACCGAGGGATAGATCGCGCAGCTGCGCGGGTTCCCCGGGATCGCACAGTCCGAGTAATCCCGCGGCAGCGGCAGCCGCGAGATCGCCCCGAGGGCCTCCATCGCGAAGCGGCTGCTCGTCGCGTACGAGACCCACGCGAGGGTCGCCGGCAGCGGCATCAGGGCCAGCGCGAAGACTATCTGGGGCACCAGCGCGATCGGGATGACGCTCATCGCCCGGTCGGACGTGTGGGCCGCGCTCGAGATCAGGAGCCCGAGGCCGAGCCCCGTCATCGACGTCAAGAACGTCGTGATCGCCAGGGCGCCGACGAAGCCGAGCGGCGACAGGAACTCGCCGCGCACGTGGTGCACCGGCCCAGTTCCAGTGAATTGCACGACCTCCGCCGCGAAGTCGACCTTGATCGCCAGCACCAGCAGGAGCATCAGGCTCTGGATCAGGCACAGCCCCGCGAGCACGCATACCTTCGAGGCCACGTAGGGTCCGATTCGCAGGTTGGCGAGCCGCTCGCGGCGATAGATCGCCTGCTCCTTGCTGATCTCGCGGGCGCTGTTCAAGATCCCGAACCACACGGCGACCAGCGCGAGCAGGAACAGCACCAGGCGCCCGTGCGAGGACTCGAGGTTTTGCAGCGCGTCCTCCTTGGCGACCAGCAGCAAAATGCCACCGATGATCGGCGCCTGTAACAGCAAGATCGCCAGCGTGCGGCGATCCGAGAGCATCAGCCGCAGGTATCGCCGGACCAGGATCCCGAACTGGCGCAGGCCCGACACGGGCGCGATCGCGGGCCGCACATCGCGGTTGGCCGCGACCTTCATAGCGATCGACGTCGACGACGCGCCCGGGTCGGCCACTGCCGGCTGGCCCTCGGCGACCCGGCTCGGCGCCTTCTCGAGGCGGTCGTGCACGAAGCGGTTGTACGTCTCCGACCGGCGAAAGCGCAGCGCCCACAGCTCGGCCAGGCTCGGCGGCGGCGAGCCGGGCGGCTGCCCGCGCGTCAGCTCCTGGTACTCGCGCCGCAGCTCGCGTTCCACCAGCGGGCTGGTCGGATCGGCGACGCCCTCGAGCTTGGTATAGATGTCGGCGAAGTCGCCCGACGCGACGTTGAACATGCGCAGGGCCAGGCGCGGCGGCCCAAAGTAGACCATGCGCCCCTCCGCCAGGAACAGCACGTGGTCGCACTGCTGAATGTTGGCGGTCGCGTGGGTCACCAGCACCACCGTGCGGCCGGCGTCGGCCAGGCGGCGCAGCGTGTACATCATCTTCTTCTCGAGGCCGGGGTCGAGGCCCGAGGTCGGCTCGTCGAGGAAGAACAGGCTCGGGTCGGCGAGCAGCTCCGCCGCGATCGACACGCGCTTGCGCTGCCCGCCCGAGAGGTCCTGAATGAACTGGTGCCGGTGCGCCGTCATGTCGACGTCGTCGAGCACGCGGGCGACGCGGGCCTCGATCTCCGCGTGCTCGGTGTCGGCCGGCAACCGCAGCTCCGCGGTGTAGCGCAGCGCCTCGTCGACGCGCAGGCGCCCGTGCAAGATGTCGTGCTGCGGCACGTAGCCGAGCACCCCGCGATACGCGTCGAAGTTGTCGTAGTAGTCGTCGCCGTTGACCCGGACCTCGCCGGAGCTCGCGCGGGCGAAGCCCGACAGCGCACCCAACAACGTGCTCTTGCCGGATCCCGAGCCGCCGACGATCGCCACGAACTCGCGTGGTTGAATGATCAGCGAGACCTTGTTGAGGATCACCCGGCCCGCCCCGACCGTGCGCACCAGGTCGCGGGCCTCGAGGGTCATCGCGCCGCGTTGATCGAAGGGCAGCAGCGAGTTGCCGTCGTACGCGAGCTTGAACGGCCCGATCTGGATCAGCGCACCCGGCTGAAGCAGGCGCGGCACCGTGACCCGCTGGCCGCCGACGAAGGTGCCGTTGGTGCTGCCGAGGTCGCGCAGGATGTGCCCGCCGCCCGGCAGCCGGCCGACCTCCGCGTGCGCGCGCGACACCAGCGGGCTCGCCAGCGTCAGCGCGCTGCCCTCGCGACCGATCGTCGTGACCCGCTGGTCGAGCGGGATGCTGGCGACCGCCGTCGCCGTCGGCGGGATCGTGTTCGACGCGTTGCGCTGATACAGCAGCGTGACGAAGCTGCCGGTCAGCGGGTCGCCGATGCGGATGACATCGCCGTCGCGCAGGTTGTGGGTGCCGACGCGCTGGCCCCCGAACATGATCCCGCACGCGCCCCCGAGGTCGACGATGCGGTAGTCGACGCCGACCGGCTCGATGCGCGCGTGGTGGGCCGCGACGAACTGGGCGTTGACGACGATGTCGTTGTCCGCCGTGCGCCCGAGCATCAGCGGACGCCGCTCGAGGTTCACGGCGACCGGGGCCGCGTCTCCGTCGCGGACGATGAGCCGCGCTCCCTGGGCGCTGAGCGCCCAGGTCATATCGCCTGACTCGCCGGGGACGGTCGGGCGGGCTGCGGGATCGGCCGGCAAGGGCGGACCAAACTTTCGCGCCACCGGCCCGGCCTGTCAAATCTTCGCCGGTACCGCCCATGTGCCTTATCCTTGGCGGCATGACCGGCATCACCCGCAGGATCCGACCCTCCCTCACCCTCACCTCGGGCCTCGCGCTTGGCCTGGCGCTGGTCGCCGGGTGCGACGACTCCGGGGAGACTCGCAAGGACGGCGCGCCCACCACCGCCGGGACCGGCCCCGACAGCAAGGCCAACGTCCCCGGGGACGGCAAGATCGCCGCCCCCCCGGCGCTGACGAAGTACAAGAGCCCGGCCGAGGCGATCGGCGCCTACAACAAGTGTTACAGCGACTGCTTCACGGCGCAGACCAACGCGACCAACCGTGAGACCTGCAAGCTCGACTGCGACACCCTCGTCGAGACCGGCATGGACACCCTCCCGGACGAGGCTTCCAAGGTGACCTACAAGACCACCTGGACGACCCTGCGCACCTGCGTCAACGGCTGCTGGGGCGACCGCAAGCTCAACGAGACTAACCGCGCGACCTGTCTCCTGACCTGCTCCGACAGCGCCGAGATCGGGGCGACCCCCGTCCCCAACGGCCCCGGCAGCCAGCCCGGTGCCGCCGCAGGCACCCCGCCTGGTGCCGCCGCAGGCACCCCGCCTGCCCCCGGCCTGCTCCCCGTGAAGTCCGGCACCCCGCCCGCCAAGGCCGCACCGACCACCGGCACCCCGCCTGCCACTGGCACCCCACCGACTGGCACCCCACCCGCCAAGGCCGCGCCGACCACCGGCACCCCGCCCGCCACCGGCACCACGCCGGCCCGCCCCACGTCGCCCGCGAGCCCCACACCGGTCACTGGCAACAAGTAATCGCGCGTGCCCTGCGCACGATCGCAGGACCGCGCTCTCGCGTTCTCGCGCGCCGACGCCGGCCCACTTGCGGGCCCGGTCTCGCTAGCGCCTGTTGAGCACGGATCTCTCACCGACGAGCAAAGGCACCGTCGCGGACGACGGTGCCTCGCTCCTGCCCCGACTCTCTCAGAAGTCGAAGCCGAAGGTCACGCCCTGCATCGTCGTGCTGAGCGCCGGTCCGCCGCGAAAGTTCGCCGGCTTGAGCCGCGACACCGCCTTGAGGCTCTTCTCCGTGCGGATGAACGCCTTCGCGTCGGTACGGTCCTGATAGATGATGATGCCGAGCACCGCGCCGAGCAGCACCGTGGCGAGCAGGGCCACATCGCCGCCGACGAATCGCTTGCGCATCGTATTGCCCTTCGCGGCCACATCGGCCGCGAGCGCCGTGTACTGCGTGCTCATCGTCGGGTCGAGCGGGTCGAAGCCCGAGGCCTCGAGCTTGGCGTTGGCATCCTTGTAGGGCTTACGCGCCACCATGCCGAGCGTATAGAACAGGCCGGTCGTGACCAGCGCGCCGGCGGTCAGGCCGAGCGCGACCCAGCCGCGGGCCTGGAAGTACCCGAAGCCAGGCCCGAGCTTGCACGACGGGCGCAGGTCCTTGGGGTCATCCTTGTTGACGCGGGGCTTGCGGGGGCCCGTGCGACAGTAGGTCTTGAAGTCCTTCTTGAGGTCGACGGTGACGCCGCTGGTGTCGACCGCCTCGCTCATGCCGGTGTCGACTGACTCCTGGGCCTTCTTGATCGCGTCGGCCTCGGCGCGCAGCTCCTCCGGTGTCTTCGACGGCTCGTCGAGCTCGGCGAGGATCTTGGTCTCCGCCTCGGTCACCGGCGGCGGAGGGTTCTGATACTCCTTGAGGCTCACCGCCAGCTCACGCGGGAGCGCCAGCGGCAGGATCAGATCGTCGACCGTGCCGGCCGGGGCGATCTCGCGGACCTTCTTCTTCTGCGCGACGTCATAGATGACGAGCGAGCCGGGCCGGGCCGGGTCGGTCGACCACGTGCCGTACACCAGGAAGTTGTAGGTCGTGCCACCCTTGCCCTTGGCGCCTTTGGTCAGCCACTCGACTACCTTGCCGACGCACTCGTCCGGCCCGCCCTTGCACTTGACCTTGTCGGCCGCCGTGTCGATGTCGAGCGCCACGCCCTTCACCACGTAGCCGGCCCCCTCGAGGTCGATCTGCACCTGCGAGCGCATCGAGCTGGCCGCGTCCGGGTCGCCGCCGAAGCGAAACAGACCGACCACGTTGCCCGTGGATGCAGCAGTAGCGGTAGCAACGGTAGCAGCGGGCGCAGCTCCGCCGGCCGGCGCGAGGTTGAGGGCCTCCGGTCGCAGCGTGAGCAGCGAGCCATCGGCCGCCAGCACCGGCAGGGGCGACAGCGCGATCGTACCGCTGAGGACACCGGCCAGAGTGCAACGAAGGGGCGACAACCGGGGAAGGACGCGGGGCGTGGCGGCAGACATGTGCGGACGGTGAACCTTCACAGGAGCGGCGAACACGAGGTGCTCGCGGCGGATGATAGCGGCCTCGCGCAGGCGATGAAAGCCCCGAACTCGCGGTTTTTCGGCGTGGTCGACCTGGTCTGCCCCGAAAGCACCGAAGATCAGGCCCGCGGAGCCCCGGAGGCCCCCGCCGCGGGGGATCGGACCCACCTCGGACCCACCAGCACAGCCAGGCTGATCAGCCCCCCGAGCACCCCGGCGAGCAGCGCCGCCGCCATGAAGGGGTTGCTGCGCTCGGCCCACGCCCCCACCGCCGCCCACACGACCAGGCAAACCGCGAGCAGGTGATCGACCACCCTGCCCCGCCGTCCGGGCCCCTGGCGCAGCGCCGCGACCCCCGTGCAAGCCGCCAGCGCCAGCGCCAGCGCCGGGGTCAACAGCGCCGCCCCGCCGAGGGTCTTGCGCGACAGCACCAGCCCCCCGGCCGCGACCACGACCGTCAGGCCGATCCACCTCGCCAACTCCGGCCGACCGGTGAGCCTGGCGACGAACGCCAGCGCCGGCCCGAGGATCGCCACCAGCAAGCCCAGCATCGCCGCGACCACCACGCTCGCCGCGATCGCCTCCGCCGCCGCGAGATCGATCGCACCACGCAGACCCGGCAGCCCGACGAGCCCGACGAGCCCGACGAGCCCGACGAGCCCGTCGAACAGCGCCTGCGGGTCGGACCCCGCCGGGCCGACCCACGCCGTCGCCGCGAGCGCGCCCGCCACGGCCCAGGTAGCGAGCCCGACGATCGCCGCCGGCACGATCGCCCCGCGCCGCGACACCGCCGCCCACAGCGACACTGCCAGCGCCGGGGACCACTGCGCCAGCCGCCACGGCGAGGCCCACGGCGCCGCGCGCTCGAGCCATGCCACCTGTACCGAGGGCCATGTCCATACGAACATGCCCGCGAGGACAGCCAGCGCCGCGCCGCACATCGCCGCGGTCGCGCGCGCGATCCCCCGCGCACCACGGGGCCACAACACCGCGGGCACGAGCAGCAGCAGGGCGATCCACGCCCACAGCCGCGACTCCCACCGTTGCACGTTCGCGCCCTCACGATCGTCGGTGTGCGACCAGCCCAGCGCCGCCGCCAGGCTCACACGCGCGACCCCGCGGCCCTCGGTGTAGCCGGTCCAGCGCCCGGTCACCCCGAGCCCCGCGCTGGCCTCCGAGCTGTACTTGTCGGGGCACATGCGATCCATGACGTCGTCGGGCTCGCGCGCGCGTGGATCATTGCGCGTGCCGGGACACAGGAACTCGACCCGCGAGCGCGCCCCCGTGGTCCCCGACCACACCAGCAGCCGCGGCTCGCTCGTCCCGGCCGTGACCGGTCGATCGAGGCGCTCCTGGATCGCCGGCAGGTCCACCGCCTCGACGCGCGCCCCGGCGAACGCCTGATACGCATGATACGCATGATACGCCTGATACGCCCGCCCCGGCCCGCTCGCGAACTGCTGCTCCGCGATCGCGGCGAGATCGCGTTGCAGCGCCTCGGCCAATTCCTCCGGCTTGTAGCCACGCGAGCCGTCGGGCTCGACATAATCATTGATCGGCAGATCGAAGGGACCAAACCCGTCGATCGCGATCGCCGTGCTCTGGAACGGATGGATGCCGAGGATCGGCCCCGAGTGGGCGAAGCCGCGGGCGCCCGGCCCGGCCGCCTCGAAGCGGGCCACCCCGATCGCCGCCGCCACGGCGAGCCCTGCGATGACGATCGCCGAGACCACCGCGAGCCCGGCCCCGCGACGCGCCCGCCCGATCGCCGGGCCGAGCACGCAGAGCACCACCAGCGCCGCGATCGCCGGCGGCGACGCGACACACATCGCCGCGATCACCCGCACCGCGACCGCGACGAGCACGACCGCCGGCAACCCGGCGAGCACCACCACGATCCACCGCGCCGACCTCGACCCC
>JAYUXQ010001180.1:0-2815 GCA_043752905.1 Nannocystis sp.
CACCATTTCCCGGCGCCGCCGCTGGTGGTCGGCTCGTCGGTCACCGCGGTGCCGGAGCTTTCCGCGGTGTCGGTCGCGCCGCCGGTGCTCTCGTCCGCAGCGAGCAGACAATCCGCCTGCTGTTGCCAGGCGAAGCCGTCGTCGTTGCAGATCTTCGGGCAACCGGCGCCGAGCAGCAGCAAGGGGGCCAGCAGCAGGCCATGGCGCAGCGTGGGCGCCCGACCGGAGCCAGTTCGCAGGGTGATATGAATGTGATCTCTCGCCGACATGTTCGCTGATCCCATCGTGACAGTGCCCACCGCGGACCGACCCGCGCTCGATCGCTATTCTTTACTTCTTCGTGTTCTTCGTGTTCGTCGCCGCGCTCGGCGGGCCGGCGCTCGGCGCTTCGGCGGTCGCCGCCGCGTCTTGCCAGCGGATCTTCCGCTCGAGCGCCGGCCACCGGTCGCCGAGCAGCTGCTCGAGCGGCTTCGTCCAGCCGCGGTTGAGAAACACGACGAAGCCCTGCTTCGCGCACTCCACCACGAAGTCGGCGAAGACGGGTGAATTCGCGGGCAAGCCGTAACTCTTGCCATTCGGATGAAACGCGACCGAGGCGTCGATCTCTTTCATCGAGGGCCGACCGCCCTCGTCGCTATGAAAGATCCGGTTGACCTGCGCGTGGCCGGTGGCCGCAGTCATCGCGCTGTTGACCAGCTGGCCGATGGTGTGCACGCCGTTGGAGATGTTACCGACCACGCTCCCGATCCCGTCGGCCGCCTCACGCTGGAAGATCTGCGCGTCGCTGGTCCTCGGCCCCATGCCAGCGACCCGCCGCTCGTACTCCACGAGGTCCGGGCTGCTCTCGTGCGGCCATACCGCGAAGAGGTCGAAGTCTCCGGTCAAGGCGTTCTTGTAGGACTCCTCCGGCGTGGTATACGGCCGATAGGGGTTGGTGAGCGCCAGCACCGGCTGGTAGACACCGATGGCCGGCACAGACGCGGCTGCCACCTTTTCGGCCAGCTTCTTCTGATACGATGCGGTTCCACCGGGGAGCTTGTCGCTCTCGGCCGGGAGGGCTTGGAGGCCGATGGGGTCATAGTAGAGCGCCCAGCGCCGCCGCTGCGGGTTGTACTTGAGCATCCATTTCACGCTGACGGTGTTCTTCGGATCGGAGTGCGCGCCCGTGAGGATGTCCGAGTCGAGGGCGGAGCGCTGCTTGCCCAGCAGCGCGCCCAGGCGTGCGTCGCTGATCTCGACGTGAACGAGGCTCGAATACACCGGGCTCCGGCCCGCGACGGGGGTCCGTGGGTCGGCGTTGCGGCGCTGCTCGAAGTCGTTGCTCAGCGAGGCGACGTTGGCCTTGAGGTTGTCGATCGCACCCGCGAGGCCCGACTTGTTGAACATGGGCTCCGCACATATAAAGCCTGCCATCGGCCCCCAATCGCAGGACTTGGCCTTGACGTGAAAGCCCTTGGCGTCATAACCATCGGCGAGCAGCGTCAGACACGCCTTCCCGGGGGTGCGCGTCAGGATCACGCAGTTTGCGTCGCTCGCCACCTGCAAGAAGCACTTTGCGTGGGTGGGCGAGATACCTTCGAATTCGAGCTCTTCTCGACTCATGATTGGCATGCCCGACTCATGAGCAAGCAGCGTGCCAGCCCGCCGTGCGCCCGCCTCACGGCCCTGGAGGCCGACAACGGCGGATCGAGGGGTGAACGCTCGCCGTGCGCACGCACATCGCCGACGCGCGCACGTCCGACGCGCGCACAGTCGGCGCCCCGCCTACTCGAGCCCGAGCTTCCTGAGCACGCGGTGCAGCTGGTAGCGGTTGCGCAGGCCGAGCTCGCGCCACGCCGTCTCCTTGATGCCGCCGCAGCGCTCGAGCACGGCCTGCACGGACTCACGGGTCATCGCGGTGACGGCCGGACCGGGCTCGAGCTCGGCGGGGCGCGGAAGCGCGGTCCTCAGCAGATCCGCGGGCGGGGCGAGGACCTCGCCGGGGTTGGCCTGTAGGGCGCGCCACAGCAGCTCGTTGAGCTCGCGGACGTGGGTCCTGAAACGATAACCGACCAGCGCCGCGGCCAGCTCGGCGCCGAGTACCTGCCCGCCCGTTCGCAAGATCGGCGCGACCAACAACGGGGTGTTGGCGGCGATCTGATGCAGCAGGTGACGCGCGACCAAGAGCACGTCCTCGGCCCGCGCATCGAGGCCGGGCACGTGCAGACGATGGGGGAAGCGCGCCAGGAAGTCGTGTTTGAGCTCGCCCGGATCGCGGTTCGTCGCCGCGAGGATCCGCAGGTTCGCGCGCCGCACCCGGCTCTCTCCGAGACGCTGGTATTCGCCGCGGTCCATGACGCGTAGCAGGTGCGCCTGCATGCGCTCGGGCAGCTCGCCGATCTCGTCGAGGAACAGCGCGCCGCTGTCGGCCTCGCCGAGCAGCCCGGCCCGCTCGGGCATCCCGGGGTTGGGGTAGTTGCGCAGGTTCCCGAACAGCTCGGCGTCTATCAGCGTCTCGGGGAGCGTCGCCGCGTTGCGGGAGACGAGGGGCGCACCGGCGCGGCGTGACTGCCCGTGGATCGCCTGGACGACGAGCTCCTTGCCACTCCCGCTCGGTCCGAGGACAAGTACGTGCTCGTCACACGCGGCCATGAACGCGGCCTGACGCCGCAGCTCCCACGCCGCCGGTGACTCGCCGACGATGCCCCAGCGATCCGCCGCGCCGAACGCGAAGCCGTCGTCGAGACCCGGCTCCCGCGCGACCAGCCAGCTCGCCGGACGATGGGTGTAGAGCAGCACAAAGCGGTTGGCCACCTCGATGAGACCGCCAGCCTGG
>JAYUXQ010001181.1:0-6973 GCA_043752905.1 Nannocystis sp.
TCCACGCGATCAATCGCGCGCTGAGCTCTGGTGACGCGGCCAATCGAACCGGACGACCAGCCAACAAGAATCTCATTACATTCGTCACACTGGGCTCGAGCCTCGATGATATCGCGGCGTTCCTCGAAGACCACGAGATGAAAGCGTCAGACGAGTTCGCAGGGGCTCACCTCCGCACGTGGCTGTTTCGGAAGTCATGGGCCTCGCTGCTGGCGAACGCGGATCAGGAGTACGTCAGAGCGGCGGCCCTCGTTGAGTCGGAGTTCGCGTTACGGTGGATCGCGCTCGATTCACGCGCCACGTGGGCCCTGTGCTCGGACGCAGCGCCGGAGACCCTGGCAAACCTGCTCGTCGCATCGATCCACAAGGCGCCAAGCATCGCCGACAGGGGGGCCACCAAGCCGGCGGCACAAGCTGCCGACGACGCGATCGAGTCACTCACTGACACCGACACGATCGAGCTGTTCATGAAGCACTTTCGTGATGGGGGTCAGGGCCGCAGTCAAGAATACGAGCGTGTACTCACCAGCCGCTTCGGCGCTTATAGCCGCGGGATGGCCGTCTGGGGCAGCCTCCGGCCTGACGTCATCTTCGAAGAATACCGCCCCTGCGCCGTCACCAAGGCCAGTGACGCGGACCCCAGCGTTATCGAGGAGGCGATCAAGAAGGCGATCCGGCGCGAATGCCACGTCGCCGAGTTCACCGCGCACATGCAATCCGACCTCCGCGGTCTCGCCGATTACCTCCGCAAAAAAGTCCTCGCCTACGCCGAACTCCTCGAATCCGTCTAACCCCCCCACGACACCCCGGTGGCAGGGCCCCTTTTCCCGGCTCGCCATAATTCCCGCCTGAAAACTCTTAAGCGCTCACGTGGAACGCGCCCATCGACTATCCTGGGCGCGTCGCGTGCCTCGTGCGCGCCGTGGGTGTCGGACCGGAGGATCTCGAATGCGCGTACTTCAAACCAGCGTGATGGTCGTGGCCCTGGCCGTACTCGGGTGCCCGGGCGGTGGAGCGTCGGAGACGACCACCCACGGTGGCGACGCGATGGCGACGACCGCGAGCAGCTCGTCGACGGACGCCATCGACACCGACGTCACGTCGACCTCGACCTCCGACCCTGCGAACCCCACCACCGCCCCCACTGGCACGACCTCGGACGACCCGACGACCGCGTCGACCGGCACGACCGGCACGACCGCGTCGACCGCGTCGACCGGCACGACCTCGGCCTGCGTGCCGCTCGACTGCCCCGCGCAGGCGATCGTCTGTGGCCCGACCGACGACGGCTGCGGTGCCACCCTCGACTGCGGCACCTGTCCGCAGGGACAGACGTGCACGGCGGGCGCGTGCCTCGTGACAGCGGGCCTGCCCTACCCGACGCGCGACGCATACCAGCTCAAGGCCCTGCAGCCCGACTTTTGGCCGTTCGACGACGTGTCCGGCAATGGGGCCGGCGGCGTGTCGATGAACCTGGTGTGGGCCGCGTGGGAGCCGGCGGAGAAGCCGGCGCCGTGCGACGCGAGCGAGCAGGAGTACGCGGGGCGCTGCTTCGTGATCTCGGCAGACGTCGACAATTCGATCCGCGAGTACACGCAGCGCGGTGTGGTCGTGACCGCCGTCGTCTACGGGGTGCCCGGGTGGGCGCGCACGGGTCACCCATGCTCGCCGGTGACGCCCGGCTTCGAGATCTTCTGCTCGCCCGACGACCCGCAGGCTTTCGGTCGCTTCGCGGGCATGCTGGCGGCCCGCTACGACGGCACGCAGGACCACGGACGGCTCGCCGACTTCGTGATCCACAACGAGGTCAACGCCAACGACTGGTATGACATCGGTTGCGGTCAGGGCGTCGCGTGCGACGCGAACGCGTGGATCGCCAGGTATGCCGCCGACTGGAGCGCCGCGTACGACGCGATCATCGCCGAGCAGACCGCCGCCAAGGTGTTCATCTCGCTCGAGCATCACTTCGCGTCGAGCTTCGACGCTCCCGGTGCGGCGAACCCTCTGCTCGGCGCCGAGACATTTTTGACCGGCTTCGCCGCGGCCGTCGGCCCACGACCATGGCGCGTCGCCTTTCACCCCTACCCGCCCGACCTGCTCAAGCCCGGCTTCTCGGCGGACGACCTGCCGCGTGTCACCTACGGCAACATCGGCGTGCTGCTGGGATGGTTACATCGCAACTACCCGGGCAGCGTCGCGGCGCGCGAGGTGCACTTGACCGAGAGCGGCGTCAACTCGATCGCGCCGAACTCCACGCCCGCGGCCCAGGCGACCGGCGTGTGCGACTCGCTGCGCAACGTGATCGCCACGCCGGGCATCGAGAGCTACGTCTATCATCGCATGAAAGATCATCCGGTCGAGGTCGCCAGCGGGCTCGGGCTCGGCCTGCACGACGAGGACGGCGCGGCCAAGCCGGCGTGGGCCACGTGGGCGCTGGCCAATCGCATCGACCTCGACCCACCGATGCTCGCGTGCGGCTTCGAGGACCTGCCGTACCTGCGCCTGCGCCGCGGCTATCACCCGCAGCGCGGGCACTGGGTGTCGTCGCGGCTGCTGCCGCCAGGCTTCACGGCCGAGTCCGCGGGCTGGCGGCTGTGGCGGGACGAGCAGCCGGGTACCGTGCTGCTGTTCGAATGCGGCGTCGGCGAGCACAATCTGCTGACCACGAACTCCAGCTGCGAGGGCCTGCAGCCGCGCGGCCCGGTCGGGTGGCTCCACAGCGCCGAGCAGCCGGGCACGCTGGCGCTGCGTCGCTGCCGGATCGGGAACGGCAGCGACCATATCGCGACCGTCGACCCCGCGTGCGAGGGCCTCACCGACGAGGGCGTGCTCGGCTGGGTGCTGCCGCCATGATCGAGTGATCGAGTGACATCAGCGCAGGCGCTGCTCGAGGTGCTGCGCGGTGTCCTCGAGCACCGCGCGGTGCTCGGCCGGCACGAACTCGATCTGCCGGCGCAGGTACGGCAGCAGCTCGGGGTTCGAGAGCTGACTGATCGAGGTGCTGGCGAGTTTTATAAATGGTTGCTCACCTTCACGGAGCCGGTCGCACAGGAAGTCGAGCGCCTCGACGGTGCCGATCTTGCCGATCGCGTGCAGCGCGGACTCTCGCGCCAGCTCGGGGTCCGGGAGGTCGCGGGCCTCGAAGATCCGGCGCAGTGGTTCGAAGGCGTGGGGGAAGATCAGGTGACGCACCGAGTTGGCCGCGGCCTTGCGCACGCCGGGGGCCGGGTCGCGCAGCGCCTGTGAGACCAGGCCGAAGCTGCGCTTGAAGCGGAGCGAACCCATCGCGGCGGCGACCGCCTCGCGCAGCGCAGCGTCACCCCTGCGATGCAGGGCCTCGAGCGCGGCGATCACCGGATAGGCACGGATGTCGCCGAGGCGACGCACGACCTCGAGCTGCGGGAGGACGGCGCCGCGACGCTCGATCTCCAGGATCAGCAGCAGCGCGTGGCGGCGCACGTAGTCGGGGAAGCGACGGTCGGCCATCACGCCCGCGGCGACCAGCGCCGGGTCGCCGCCGAGCTCCCATTCGGCGAGGTCGACGTACCAGACCTCCTCGTACTCGGGCAGCGCCTTGAGGAACTCGGGCACCGGCATCGGTCGCGGCGCGTCGGTCAGGCCGTCGCCGAGGCGTCGCAGCAGTCGCAGCGCGCGCTCGCGGCTCTTGCTCGGCAGGTCGATGCTCGACAGGCGGCGGTACACCTCGGCGACCTGCCGGAACGCGCGCACCGACGCGAACGCCTCGGCCGCGGCGAGGTACGCGTTCTCGACGATCTGGACCGGGTGGCCCGCGTTCTGGGCCTCGCCGGCGGCCTTGATCCACGCCTCGGCGCTGCGCCAGCGCAGGTCGTCGGCGTAGGGCAGTCCGGCGCGGGTGCAGTAGTCGGCGGCCTCGCGCAGGATCGCCGCGACGGCGTGGTGTTCACCGCGGTCGCGGGCCAGCGCGACGAAGGTCTCGTAGAGGCGCAGCGCGTCGAGCTTGAGGCCGTCGTCGCGCAGGATCCGGACGCTGTTGAGGTAGCCCTCGGCGATGTTCTCGAACGCGCCGGCCTCGACGCCGAGGCGAGCGATCAACTGGTAGCAGTCGAAGGCGCGCTCGCGCAGGCCCTCGCTCTCGAAGGTGTCGGCGACCTCCTCGACCGCCGTGGTCGCCTCGGCGAGCGCGAGGCGGGCCCGCTCATGCATCGGACCACCACCGCCACCACCCGCGCCGCGGGACGCGTCGGCGGCGGCGAGGCGGCGCAGACACAGACCGAAGTTGATCTTCGCCAGCGCGCGCTCGTAGGCGTGGCCGCGCGGCTCGCCGGGCCGCTCGGCGAGCAGGTCCGAGGCCAGCAGGCGGGCCCACAAACCCGCGGCGGCCTCGTCCTCGCCGGCCCGCTCGAGCTCGATCGCCTGGTGCACCGGCATGCCCCCGAGCGCGAACCACGAGGCCGCGGCCCGGTGCTGTCCGGCGCGCGCGAGGTAGATGCCGTACAGCCGGACCGTGCGCAGGGCCTCGGGCTCACCGGCGCGGGCCGGCGCGATCTGGGCCTGCAGGACCTCGGGGCCGGGCAACTCGCGGGCGCCGAGGTAGGCCAGGCAGGCCATCGCCTCGCCCCATTGCCCGACCGCGCGCAGCGCCTCCGCGAAGGCTCGCAGCCACTCCTCGTACTCGAAGTCGATGCGCTCGACGACCTGGACCAGCGAGCGCAGCCACGGCAAGGCGTCCGCGTGACGTCCGGCCCGCAGCGCCCCCTCGGCGCGGATCCACAGCACGTTGGTGTCCATCATCGCGGCCTCCGGGGGCGACCTGGCGCTTGCGACATGTTCGTGGGGCCAGGTGCGCCGGGCGCTCGCTTGCGCGGCTGCCCGGCGCGCCGCGAGGCCAAATAGTCGGCCTCGACGTCGCTGATGATCTGGCGCGCCTTCTGGGCCCGCTTGCCGTGGCTGAGCGCGTGGTCGTCGATCACATGCACGCGGTAAAGATGGTGCAGGTAGCCGAGGTCGAGCGCGCCGCTGGGCAGGATGAACACGCCGTAGATCGGCGCGCGGGCGGCCAGCGCGACGACCTCGTGCTCGGGCAGCTGGCACTCGCCGTGGGTCAGCAGGTACACGAGCACCTTGCCGTCGCTGCGCCGCGGCGCCGCCAATTCGGCGTTGAGCTGGCGGATCACGCGGGCGTAGTTGCGGCCGTGCTCGGCCCGGAATTGCAGCACGTAGGGCACCTCGGCGTGGCCCTGCGCGCCGACCTTGACGCCCTCGTACAGCCGGCTGTCGAAGAAGCGCAGGATGACGTTCTCGCCAAGCAGCGCGAGCCGCTTGCACAGCGCCAGCGCGAGGCCGCGGGCGAACACCTCACGCACGCCGCGCATCGAGGCGGAGCCGTCGACCAGCACGTAGTGCGTGCGCTGCTCGTTCTCCGTCTGCTTCTCGTGCGTGAAGTAGAACAGCTCGTCGTCGACGTACTTCTGCTCGAAGACATCCTCGTCGAGGGCCAGCTGCGACAGCTCGAGGTCGTCGATGCCGCCGCGGCGCTCGATCGACGCGTAACCGTCGATCGAGAACACCTGATGGCCGGCGTCGCGCTTGACCTCGAGGATCGACGGCAGCAGCTCCATCGAGAAGTCGATGACGTCGGCCAGCGCGGGGCTGATCATCACGTTATACAGATCCGCCAGATCGACGCCCGCCGCGGCCTCGCCGGGCCCGCCGCGGAACAGCCCGAACAGCCGCAATGCATCGACATCGATCTGCTCGACCGCCAACAACGGGAGTAATCGGTGGCTGGTCAGCGCGTGCAGCCACGCGAGCGCCTGGCGCTGGTCGTAGCGGGTGAACGCGGTGCTCGGCTCGATGCGCGCGTAGTGGACCGCGTCGAGCGGGAGCTCGATCGGCCGCAGCACCCGGACATCCTCGGGCAGCTGCGGCACCACGCCGGCGAGGATCCGCGCGAGCACCACGCCGACCATCGCGTCGCGGTGCTTCCAGCCGGCCTGCGCGCGCACGAGGTCCGACTCCGCCAGCTCGACCAACAATTGCCGCCACGACTCGCACAGCTCCGGCTCGGCGATGCCACGCGGCACGGCCCCCGGCCCACCGAGCCCGACGATCAGGCACCCGAGGTCGTGCAGGACCACCAGCGGCACGGCGACCCCGAGCCGCGCGAGGATCCCCTGCCACCCGAGCGCCCGCATCATCGCCAGGCCGCCCGCGCCCTCGATCTGCGACAGCGCCAGGCTGCCGACCTGCCGCTCGAGCTCGGCCGCGTTGACGGTGCTGCGCGGAGCCCCACGCGGCGCCCGTGTCCCCGGCGGACTCAGCCCGCCGCCCTGCCCGCCCGAGCCCGAGCGCGTGCCGCCATGCCCATCACGTGGATCGGCCATGCAACCCGCCTAGACGAAGCGGCTCGAGGCGAACATGGTCTCTAGCAGCTTGTCGACCTCGCCGACCATGCGCTGGGCGGCCGGGTTGTCCTGCATGCGCGTCAGCGCGGCCTTGATGTCGCCGAGGTTACGCAGCTGCGAGAACAGCTGCATGTCCGAGAGCACCTGGCTGCCGGTGAGGGTCTCGCGGATGACGCGGAGCTCCTCGAGCAGGTCCTGCAGGCTCGTCGGGGTCGCGCCGATCCGGCTGTGCTCGGGGTGGCTCTCGTACCAGCGATCGAGCACGGGGCCGACGATCTCCTGCAAAATCTCCTCCTGCTCGGGCGTGTTCCACACGTGGCGCAGGATGAAGAAGTCCGCGTCGGTGACGGCGTCGCGGCCGTCGAACACGGCGGAGGCGGCGAACAGCTTGAGTAGCTTGACGACGCGGCGGTCGCTGAGGCCGATGCCCTCGCTGCGGATCTGGAACACGAGGCCCTTGAAGGTCGCCAGGAACTCCTCGCTCATGCGCATCAGGTCGCCGAAGCGGCGCTGCACCGACATCAACTCGGCAGCCGTTGCGATCTTCTTGGCGGGCACCGGCTCGGCCATCTGGGCCGTCTCCAGCT
>JAYUXQ010001182.1:0-2815 GCA_043752905.1 Nannocystis sp.
TAATCCAAGACGGACCGCGGCGCGGGGGGCGGAGGGCCGCAGGTGCCACGGTCGCTTCGCGGTGGGCCGGGGCGTGACGGGGGCCCGGGGGCCCGAACGCTGTCCGCAGGGACAGGCCGCGCGCGTGGCTCCGATGGGTTCGGCGCCATCGCGGACGACGGGCAGTGGCGAGGCCCGCCGGCCCAGTGCCAAACTGGTCGCATGCCTGCCCTCGCACAGCCCCCGAGGACCGCGGATGAATTCCTCGCCTGGGAGCGTGAACAGCCGGAGCGGCACGAGTTCATCGCGGGCGAGATCTTTGGGATGGTCGGCGCGAGCCTGCGGCTGGCGCGGTCCGGCGGGTCGCAGTAGGCTGGGCGCGTGACTGCCCTCGCACACTCGCAGCCGGGTGCTGTCACCATCGACGCAGCGGTACGACCAGACCGGGAAGTGGAAATTTTATCAGCGCTTGCCGAGTCTGCAGAGCTTTCTGTTGCTCGAGCAGGACCAGGTATCGGTGCACGTCTATCGGCGCAGCGGGGCGGTGTGGATCTACAGCTCGCATGTGTCGCTCGCGGATGTGATCGTGCTCGACGATCCCGCGTGTAGTCTGCGGGTCGGCGAGCTGTATGCCGGGATCGAGGGGATCGCGTGATGCGATATGTCCTTTGGGACATGTCTATTTTTTGAGCAGCGGCGGGTCGCCGGTCGGTGGGGTCGGGTTGGTGATCGGTGCGAGGTGTGCGGGGCGTGCGGGCGGGTCCTGTGGGGTCTGGATGCGCTCGAGCTCGATGTTGGTGACGCAGTAGGCGTTGGCCTGGCGGGGGTCGGGTGAGCGGTCGGCGATCAGGATGAAGCGCTCGGGGTCGCTGAAGGCGGTGGTCAGCGCGGTGAAGGTGCGGTCGCTGACCTCGGGGCAGCCGCGGCCCCACTGCAGGCGCGCGGGGCTGTCGGGGCCGGCGCTGCCGAGGGTGCGCCAGAACGCGTGGATGTAGCCGGCACCGTTCTCATAGATGACGAGGTTGGTGAGCGTCACCGCGTACATGCGCTTGCTGTCGGCGCTGGCGCGCGGTCCGGAAGGCGCCGCCTGGACGCCGGGTACGGCGAGTAGAACCGCGACTGCGAGCAAGGTCGGCAGGCGGGGGCAGGTGCGAGATGCGAGGCGCATGGGTCGAGTGGACAGGATCGGAGCGGGGCTTGGCAAGCCGGGGACGGGGATTGTCGGGCGGGCTGCGCTGCCGCTATGCTGCGGCGTGGTCCGAGGTCTCTTCGCCCTGATCGGGTGCGCGGGCGTCGCGGCTGCTCCGGTCACGGCGAAAGCGAGCGAGGCGGCGGCGCCGGTCGGGTTGTGGCTGCGCAGCGACGGCGTCGGGGACGCTACGGGCTGCGCGCGTCGGGGACGCTCGGGCTGACGCTGTCCTGGTACTGACTACAGCGGCTTGGGGGCGAGGTCGGGGCCGGCGTGCTCGTCGGGGCGCTCCTCGCGACGGCGGCGCTCCTGGCCGATGAGGTCGTGGTAGGTGACGCCGGCGAAGATGTCGTGGATGCTGACGTCGAGGCGGCCGAACAGTTCGTTGAGGGTGTCCTTGCGGGCGGTGTCGACGTCGAGGCTGGCGAACATGCGCATGATCTCCAGGACGGTGATCTGGTCGAGCGGGCGGCCGGGCAGGTAGGCGGCCTCGGGGGCCTCGACGTGCAGCATGACGCCGGCATGCTCGACGCGGGTGAGGATGCTCGAGAGGCGGGCGGTGTCGACCTGAAACCGGGCCCCGAGGGTGCGCGCGGACAGGCCGGCGCCGCAGCGGTCGTAATAGTCGCAGACGGCGAGCACGAGGCGACAGGCGAGGCGACCGGCGCCGACGCCCTCGTCGGCATCCTCGCGCAGGGTGGGCGGGACGTAGCCCTCGCGGCGGATGACGGGCAAAGTTTGCAGGACGTAGGTGAGCTCGACGGCGAACAGGACGATGAGCCACGAGACGTAGGCCCACACGCAGAACACGGGGAGCAGGGCGAGGGCGCCGTAGGTGCCCTCGTAGCTGGCGATGTTGCCGAGGTAGAGGGCGAAGCCTCGCTTGCCGGCCTCGAACAGCGCGGCGCCGGCGACCCCGCCGATCAAGGCGGCGCGCCAGCCGACGCGGGTGGCCGGCATGAACTTGTTGAGCAGGACGAAGGCGATGATGGTGGAGATCAGCGGGAGGAAGCTAAAGCCGTGTTGCTCGGTCAGCTGGGCGACGATCGGCTGGCCGAGGCTGAAGAAGATGATCAGCGGCGCGAGCGTGGTCAGCGTGTAGAACATCGTGAACTTGGCGATCGCGCTGCGCCGATACTTCACGCGCCAGATGTCGTTGATCGTACTCTCGAGGGTGAGGAACAGCAGCGAGGCGCCGATCAGCGAGCCGAAGAAGCCGATGACGCCGAGGTTCTGGACGGTGACATTGCGCGCCAGTTGGTAGAGCCCCTCGGTGATCGCGGTGGCGCGCTCGGGGTCGGGGATCGCCATGCCAGCGATGCGTACGAGGAAGTCGCGGCCGGTGCCGGGGCCGAGCAGGCCGAGGAGGGTCAGCACCATACCGATGAAGGGGACGATCGACAGGAGGGTCTGCAGCGCGAGGCTCGACGCGAGGGTGACGCTGCGGTCGACCTGGATCCACCGGCGGATCGCGTAGACGAACACGAGCCAGGCCTCGCGTCCGCGCGAGACGTCGGACTGGGCGATCCGCGGGATCAAAAAGCGCGGCAGCCGGCGTACGCGGCCGCGCAGCAGCTTTATCGCGCCCGGAGGGCGCGGGGTCCGGGGCGGGTCAGGCACGTCCACCCGGTGGGTATCGCACGGCTA
>JAYUXQ010001183.1:0-2811 GCA_043752905.1 Nannocystis sp.
AGCGCCGGGGTGGTCGTCACGCCCTCGAGGTGGCCGACGACGGTCATGGCGCGCTCGAGGGCCTCGGTGGCGCCGTCGAGGGCGCCGGGGGTGTTGGCGTAGTTCCGGGGCCCGGCCTCCGCGACGATCGCCTGGATCGTGGCGCGAGCGTCGGCCAGCAGCCAGGTGATCGCGGGTTCCACGTGCTCGGGGGCGATGCGGTCGAACGGGACGCGGAGGGGGATCTGGAGGAGGGGGTTGTCCAGCACGGGCGCCAAGATAGCAGGCCCGGCGTGCATCGGCGGGCCGCCCGTGGCATGGATCGGTGGGCCGGCCCGGCGGCGCCGAAGCGGCCCCGTTTTCAAAGTCATGTTGCGCAGCGACCCCGAAGCCTCCGCGACGATCACGGCGCTGCTCGGCCCGACCAACACGGGCAAGACGCACCAGGCGATCACCCGGCTGCTCGAGCACCGCACCGGCATGATCGGGCTGCCGCTGCGGCTGCTCGCGCGCGAGGTCTACGACCGGGTCTCGGCGCAGGTCGGCGAGTCGGCGGTCGCGCTGATCACCGGCGAGGAGAAGCGCGTGCCGGCGCGGCCGCGCTACTGGGTGTGCACGGTCGAGTCGATGCCGACCTCGCAGCCGGTCGACTTCATGGCGATCGACGAGATCCAGCTCGCGGCCCACCGCGAGCGCGGGCACGTGTTCACCGATCGACTGTTGCACGCCCGGGGCGAGCGCGAGACGATGTTCCTCGGCTCCGACACGATGACGGAGATCCTGCAAGCGGTGGTGCCGACGGTGCGGGTCGAACGGCACCCGCGGTTCTCGCGGCTGCGCAGCCTGCCGCCGAGCGAGCTGGCCCTGCTACCGCCGCGCTCGGCCGTGGTCGCGTTCTCGGCGGCGCAGGTCTACGAGCTGGCCGAGAAGTTGCGGCGGCGACGCGGCGGCGCGGCGGTGGTGCTCGGGGCCCTGTCGCCGCGCACGCGCAACGCCCAGGTCGCGATGTATCAGGCGGGCGAGGTGCAATACATGGTCGCGACCGACGCGATCGGCATGGGCCTCAACATGGACGTCGATCACGTGGCGTTCGCGTCGCTGACGAAGTTCGACGGCAAGGTGCTCCGGCCGCTCGAGCCCGCCGAGCTGGCGCAGATCGCCGGGCGCGCGGGTCGTTATACCAAGGACGGCAGCTTCGGCGTGCTCGCCGGGGTGCCCGCGATCCCGCCCGGTACAGTCCAGCAGATCGAGGGCCATCGCTTCGCGCCGATCGACCGCCTGGTGTGGCGCAGCAGCGAGTTCGACTTCTCCAGTCTCGACGCGTTGCAGGCCTCGCTCAAGCAGCGCCCGCGCGACCCGCATCTGCGGCTGGTCGAGCGTGCCGACGACGCCGACGCGCTCGCCGAGCTGGCGCAGTTCCCGGAGATCCGCGCGTTCGCCAGCGGCCCGGAGCGCGTGTCGCTGCTGTGGGACGTGTGCCGGATCCCCGACTTTCGCAAGCTGCTAGAGGGCAGTCACGTGCGCCTGCTCGCCAACGTGTTCACGCAACTGGCCCGCGACGGTCGCCTCGACCCGGCGTGGATGGACCGCAGGATCCGCCACCTCGACAACGACGAGGGCGACATCGAGGCGCTGATGAGCCGGATCTCGTTCGTGCGAACGTGGACGTACATCAGCAATCACAGCCGCTGGGTCTCCGACCCGGAGCACTGGCAGGCGCAGACGCGAGCGATCGAGGATCGCCTCAGCGACGCGTTGCATGACCGGCTGACCCAGCGCTTCGTCGACCCGCGGGTGCGCAGCGTGTTCGTGCCGCCGACCCCCGCGCGTGGCAAGAAGTCGGCGACGGCCCCGGTCGCGACGCCGGCCCAGGTGCGCGCGGCCTCCCCCGATAATCCGTTCCGCCAGCTGCTCACGCTGCGCCTGGCGGACACGGAGGCGCCGCAGGGTCCGCTCGAGGACGAGGCGGCGCGCATCATCGAGGCGCCGCACGAGGCCTTCGAGCTCGACGCGCGCGGGCAGATCCGGCTCGGCGACATGGCGGTGGCGACGATGACCCGCGGCGCCGATCTGCTGCGACCCGAGGTGCAGGTGACGATCGACGAGCAGTTCGGGGCCGGCGCGGTCGCGCAGGTCCGCCGGCGCATGCTCGCGTGGACGCGTGACCTGGTGGCCGAGCTGCTCGCGCCGCTGCGCGCCGAGGCAGCCGGGCGCATGAGCCCCGCGGGCAAGGGCCTCGTGTATCAGCTCGAGCACGGCCTCGGCTCGTGCCTGCGCGTGCGCGCCGAGATGCAGGTGAGGAGTCTGTCGGCGGACGACCGAAAGATCTGCGGGCAGCTCGGCATCTCGCTCGGGGCGCTGGTAGTGTTCGTGCCGGCGCTGCTCGAGGCCGGCGCGGTGCTCAGGCGCGCGGCGCTGTGGTCGGCGGCGTATGGGCGACCGCCCGCGTTGCCGCCAGCAGGAAAAGTGTCGGTCGCAATCGAGGCCGGGGTCGAACCGACCACTGTCTCCACTATCACTACTATCACTACTGTCTCATGGTACCACGCGATCGGGTATCCGCCGTTCGGGCCGCGTGCGGTGCGAGCCGACCAGGCCGAGCGGTCGTTCTCTCGCCTGCTGCAGGCGACCAGCAGCGGGCCGGTCGCGCTGCCGCCGGAGCTGGCCTCGTGGCTCGGCTGCTCGCAGGCGGTCGCCGGGGAGGTCGCGGAGGCGATGGGCCTCACGCGGGTCGACGACGAGCGCTACATGTTCGTGCGACCCGAGCGCGGCCGCCACCCGCATCAGTCGCGGTCGCGTCGTCGCGGCGGCGGCGGACGCTGACGCGTGCTC
>JAYUXQ010001184.1:0-6964 GCA_043752905.1 Nannocystis sp.
TGCACGAGGTCGGCATCCCCAAGAAGATGGCGCTCGAGCTGTTCAAGCCGTTCATCTACAACCGCCTCGAGGCCCAGGGCCTCGTCACGACCATCAAGAGCGCCAAGCGCATGGTCGAGAAGGAGGCCGACGAGGTGTGGGACATCCTCGACGACGTGATCAAGGAGCACCCCGTGTTCCTCAACCGCGCGCCGACCCTCCACCGCCTCGGCATCCAGGCCTTCGAGCCCGTGCTGATCGAGGGCAAGGCCATCCAGCTCCACCCGCTGGTCTGCACCGCCTTCAACGCGGACTTCGACGGCGACCAGATGGCCGTCCACCTCCCGCTCTGCATCGAGTCGCAGATGGAGGCGCGCGTGCTGATGATGTCGACCAACAACATCCTCAGCCCCGCCCACGGCCGCCCGATCATCGTCCCGTCGCAGGACATCGTCCTCGGCCTCTACTACATGACCCGTGAGCGCTCCTTCGCGCACGGCAGCGCCAACGAGGACCCCGCCAGCGACGGCTACTTCGCCGGCCACTTCGGCTCGCCGAAGGAGGTCCGCATGGCCTACGACCACGGCGCCCTGCACCTGCAGGCCAAGATCAAGGTCCGCATGGAGCCTGGCGGCGAGATGATCAACAGCACGGCGGGCCGCGTCCTGCTGTTTGAAGGCGGCATCCCCAAGCGGATCCCGTTCTCGATGGTCAACAAGAACCTCGGCAAGAAGGAGCTCAACGAGCTGATCGACAACTGCTACCGCCTGTGCGGGCAGAAGGCGACCGTCCTGATGGCCGACTACCTGCGTAGCACCGGCTACACCGAGGCGACCAAGGCCGGCATCTCGATCTGCATGGATGACATGGTCATCCCCGAGGCCAAGAAGAAGCTGCTCGCGTCGGCTACCGCCGAGGTCAAGCGCATCATGGCCCAGTACGCCGACGGCCTCATCACCTCCGGCGAGCGCTACAACAAGATCATCGACATCTGGGCGAACGTCTCCGAGCAGATCGCCAACGCGATGATGGAGGGTATCTCCAAGACCACCCTCGCCGACGAGCGCACCGGCAAGACCCAGATCCAGCCGTCGTTCAACTCGATCTACATCATGGCCGACTCGGGCGCCCGCGGCTCGCGCCAGCAGATGCGCCAGCTCTCCGGTATGCGCGGCCTCATGGCCAAGCCCTCCGGCGAGATCATCGAGTTCCCGATCACGACCAACTTCCGCGAGGGTCTGACCGTCCTCCAGTACTTCATCTCGACCCACGGCGCCCGCAAGGGCCTCGCCGACACGGCGCTCAAGACGGCCAACTCCGGCTATCTGACCCGCCGCCTGGTCGACGTCGCCCAGGAGGCCGTGATCACGGAGTTCGACTGCGGGACCATCCAGGGCCTCGACATGACCGCGCTGGTCGAGTCCGGCGAGATCATCGAGCGCCTCGGCGACCGCATCCTCGGCCGCGTGCCGCTCGAGCCGGTCTACCGTCCGGGCAGCGACGAGACGATCATCTCGGAGGGCGAGCTGTTCGACGAGGCCAAGGTGGCCGCCGTCGAGGAGGCCGGCATCCAGTCGGTCAAGATCCGCAGCGTGCTCACCTGCGAGGCCATGCGTGGCATCTGCGCCAAGTGCTACGGGCGTGACCTCGCCCGCGGCAACCAGGTCGACGTCGGCGAGGCGGTCGGCATCATCGCCGCCCAGTCGATCGGCGAGCCCGGCACCCAGCTGACGATGCGTACCTTCCACATCGGCGGCGTCGGTAACATCCAGACCGAGCAGACCACCCTCGAGGCGCGCTTCGGCGGCGAGGTCAAGCTCGAGGACATCGAGCTCGTCCACGGCCGCGCGGACAAGGAGGGCCCGTACGCGGTCGTCATGAACCGCCACGCGCAGCTTCACCTCCTCGACGAGAAGGGCCGCATCCGCGAGCGCTACGCCCTCGTCTACGGCGCCAAGCTGCGCGTCAAGCAGGGCGACATCACCAAGCCCCAGCAGCTGCTCAGCGAGTGGGACCCCTACACCCTGCCGATCGTCAGCGAGGTCGGCGGCGTGGTCGAGTACGGCGACATCATCGAGGGCGTGACCATGCAGGTCCGCGTCGACGAGATTACCAACCACTCGAGCATGGTCATCCAGGAGAGCCGTGACCCCGACGCACGCCCCCGCTTCGTCATCAAGAACGAGGACGGCGAGGTCCTGCGGGTCCACGGCAAGCATGAGGCGCGCTACTTCCTCCCGGTCGGCGCCGCCTTCACCATGACCGAGGGCACCCGCATCCAGGCCGGCGACGTCATCGCCAAGATGCCGCGCGAGAGCACCAAGACCAAGGACATCACGGGCGGCCTGCCGCGCGTGGTCGAGCTCTTCGAGGCCCGCACGCCCAAGGACCACGCCATCATCTCGGAGATCGACGGCGTCGTGTCCTTTGGCAAGGACAAGGGCGGCAAGCGCCGCATCATCGTCGCGCCCGAGCACGGCGACCCGAAGGAGTACCTGGTACCCAAGGTCCGCCACTTGCTCGTCCGCGAGGGCGACCGCGTCCGCGCCGGCGAGAAGCTGATGGACGGCCCGGCCAACCCGCACGACATCCTCGCGGTGCTCGGCGAGAAGGAGCTGGCCTCGTACCTGCTGGACGAGATCCAGGAGGTCTATCGCCTCCAGGGCGTGAAGATCAACGACAAGCACATCGAGACGATCATTCGTCAAATGATGCGCCGCGTCCGCGTCAAGGAGGCAGGGGACACCAACTTCCTCGCCGACGACCACGTCGAGCGCCAGATCTTCCAGCAGGAGAACAACCGCGTCGCCTCGCTCGGCGGTCAGCCGGCGACCGGTCAGGCGCTGCTGCTCGGCATCACCAAGGCCTCGCTGTCGACGGAGAGCTTCATCAGCGCCTCGTCATTCCAGGAGACCACCAAGGTGCTCACCGAGGCGGCCCTCCAGGGGAAGATCGACTTCCTCCGCGGCCTCAAGGAGAACGTCATCATGGGTCGCCTGATCCCCGCGGGCACCGGCCTCTCCGTCTACGAGCGCCTCCACATGGGCTCGGACGACAGCTCGTACACCGACGCAGCGGCCGAGCCGGTCGCCCGCCGCACCATCGAACGCGACCTCATCAATCTTCAGGATTGAGGTCCTGAGCCCGGGCGGGAGATCTCCATTCCGCCCGGCGCTGTCTCACGCGCGGACACGCCGCCGACCCTCCCAGGTCGATTCCATTTCCCCGCTCTTCGTCCAAAGGAAGCCCGGCGCCCCCCTGGCCGGGTTTTTAGAGAGTCTCCCCCGCCTCGCTCCCGCGGATGGTCCGCCTGGAACGATGCTTGATCTGGGCCTTGCCCACCTATATAACCAGCGCCCCACGCCCGAAGCGGGCGAGGACGCTCAAAGCCTGGCGATTCTCCCTCCCCCATCAGGAGGGACCTCGAAAACGCCGGCCGATTCGACTCGAAAGCCTTCACTGCGCATGCCGACGATCAACCAGCTTGTCCGCAAGGGACGTCAACAGCAAAAGAAGAAGGGGACCGCCCCGGCCCTCCGTAGCTGCCCGCAGAAGCGCGGCGTGTGCGTCCGCGTGTACACCTGCACGCCGAAGAAGCCGAACTCGGCGCTCCGCAAGGTCGCTCGCGTGCGTCTCACCAACGGCATGGAGGTCACGACCTACATCCCGGGCGAGGGTCACAACCTCCAGGAGCACTCGATGGTGCTGATCCGCGGCGGTCGCGTGAAGGACCTCCCCGGCGTCCGCTACCACGTGGTCCGCGGCACCCTCGACACCACCGGCGTCAATGGCCGTCGCCAGCGCCGCTCCAAGTACGGCGCCAAGCGCCCGAAGTAGTCCGCTCGCCGAAAGAATTTAGGAAGCTGATATGTCCCGTAAAGGCATTACCACCCGCGAGCGGCCGAGCAACGACATCCGCTACACCGATCATCCCCAGGAGATGAATCGGAACATCCACAAGTTCATCTGCGGCATCATGTACGACGGCAAGAAGTCGATCGCCGAGAAGATCGTCTTCGGCGCGTTCGACATCATCTCCGAGCGCACCAAGGACGACCCCGTCAAGGTGTTCGAGAAGGCCGTCGCCAACGTGTTCCCCCGCCTCGAGGTCCGCTCGCGCCGCGTCGGCGGCTCGAACTACCAGGTCCCCGTCGAGGTTCGCCCCGAGCGTGGCATGGCCCTGGCCTACCGCTGGCTGATCGGGTTCGCCCGCAGCCGCCCCGAGAAAACCATGCGCGAGCGCCTCGCCAACGAGATGCTCGACGCGGCGCAGAACCGCGGCGGTGCCGTGAAGAAGCGCGAAGACACCCACAAGATGGCCGACGCCAACAAGGCGTTCGCACACTACCGTTGGTAGTGCATGGCCGGCACAGACCGGCCCACCGAATAATCTCCTTACCGACCTGAACAACCTTCGATCCCACCGAGCCCGGTACCCTCTCTTTTCAAAGGAGAAGATACCTGGCCTCTGGGAAGCCTCCCGGGCCCCTCACCCGCCACACCCGCTCCAGATGGAGATGGATGGCCGGTGGAGCGGCCCTTGGCTCGTTCCCGCAGCATTCCACTCGCTCCCGCACTCCCCTCCATGCAACCCCCCGAGAACATCGCGGCCATCCGAGACATCGGGATCATGGCCCACATCGATGCCGGGAAGACCACGACCTCCGAGCGGATCCTGTTCTACACGGGCATCTCGCATCGCATGGGCGAGGTCCATGACGGCGCCGCGGTGATGGATTACATGCCGCAGGAGCAGGAGCGGGGCATCACGATCACGTCGGCGGCGACCACCTGCTTCTGGAAGGGCCACCGCATCAACCTGATCGACACGCCCGGCCACGTCGATTTTACGATCGAGGTCGAGCGGTCGCTGCGCGTGCTCGACGGCGCGGTCGCGGTGTTCGACGCCGTCGCGGGCGTCCAGCCGCAGTCCGAGACCGTGTGGCGCCAGGCCACCCGCTACAACGTCCCGCGCGTCGCCTTCATCAACAAGATGGACCGCATCGGCGCGACGCTCGAGCACAGCGTCGACATGATGCGCGCCAACCTGCATGCGCATCCGCTGGTCGCCCAGCTCCCGATCGGCGTCGAGTCGGCGTTTAGCGGCGTCATCGACCTGATGACCATGGAGACGATCCACTGGCCGGACGAGCTCGGCGAGCAAGTCGTCCGCGAGGCCCTCACGGAAGAACACGAGCTCCACACCGAGGCCGTCCTGGCCCGTGAGGCGCTCGTCGAGGCCGTGGCCGAGGTCGACGACGAGGTCATGGGCGTGTTCCTCGAGGCCGGCGTCGGCGGCGTCCCGCTCGACCTGCTGCGCGCAGGCATGCGCAGGGCCACGATCGCCAACAAGGGTGTCGTCGTGCTGTGTGGCTCCTCGCTCAAGAACAAGGGCGTCCAGCCGCTGCTCGACGCGGTCCTCGACTACCTCCCGTCGCCCCTCGACCTCCCGCCGATCGTCGCCATCCGCAAGCACGACGGCAAGCAGGTCGAGCGCCTCCCGTCGGCCGATCAGCCGCTGCTCGCCCTCGCCTTCAAGGTCCTGCACGACCCGCACCGCGGCCCGCTGGTGTTCTTTCGCGTGTACTCCGGGGCGCTGCGCGTCAAGGACGGCATTCACAACTGCACGCAGGACCGCAAGGAGCGGGTCACCAAGCTGCTGCAGATGCACGCCAACAAGACCCAGGAGATCGACGAAGTGACTGCGGGCAACATCGCCGCCGCCGTCGGTCTGCGCTTCACCACGACTGGTGACACGGTAATCTCGGCCAAAGACGGCGAGCAGGTGATCTTGCCCGGCCTGGAGATCCCCGAGCCCGTGATCTTTCGCGCCATCGAGCCGCGCTCGACCGCCGACCAGGCCGCGCTCGTCGAGGCCCTCGACAGGATGCAACGCGAGGATCCCAGCTTCCGCGTGCGCATCGACCCCGACTCCGGCCAGACCCTCATGGGCGGCATGGGCGAGCTGCACCTCGAGATCATCGTCGACCGCATCGGCCGCGAGGCCCGAGTCGCCGCCAACGTCGGCAAGCCGCAAGTCGCCTACCGTGAGACCGCTGGCCAGCGCCTGAGCCTCCCCATCGAGTACGACCGGGAGATCGGTGGCAAACGCCAGTACGCCCGGCTGGTCCTCGAGGTCGTCCCTCGTGAGCGCGGCGCCGGCAACCTCTTCAGTAATCTTCTGCCGGAGGCGGTCGCCCGCACCGGAAAGGGCGGTCCGCCCGCCGTGCCCGCCAAGCTCCTGCCCGACATGATCGCCGCCGTCCGCGAGGGTGCCAGCGACGCCATGTCCCGTGGACCGCTGCTGGGATACGCCGTCGTCGACTTGGAGATCCGCCTCCTCGACGGCGGCTATGTCGAGGGTGATTCAACTCCCATGAGCTTCCGGGCCGCCACGGCCATGGGACTCATGGAGGCCCTCGAAAAGGCCGCCCCGAGGCTCCTGGAGCCCGTCATGAAGGTCGAGATCGAGGTCCCCGAGGATTTCACCGGCCACGTCGTCTCCGATCTCAACGGCCGCCGGGGACGAATCCTCGGAATGGGCCCCCGTCGCGGCCTTCAAGTGGTCGATTCGGAGGTTCCCTTGGCAGAAATGGTCGGTTATGCTACCGCCCTTCGCTCAAGTACACAGGGTCGCGCGAGCTACTCGATGCATTTCAGCCAGTACGCCGAGGTCCCCCCGGACCTGCAGGCCGCCATCATCACCCGGACCCGGGGCTACTGATCCCGGGACGAGACTTCACGGCCTGTAAAGTCTCGTACGTCAGCGAATGATCGGGCTTTCGCAAAGCCGCGCAAGCTGGTAGATCCCGCGACCTTCCTGCAATCCCCCCGCCAAGACCCCTGAGCAAGAAGACGAGAAGAGCGCCATGGCGAAAGAAACATTTGTCCGTAACAAGCCCCACGTGAACATCGGAACGATCGGACACGTGGATCATGGCAAGACCACGCTGACGGCGGCGATCACTCGCGTGCTGAGCCTCAA
>JAYUXQ010001185.1:0-6962 GCA_043752905.1 Nannocystis sp.
TTCGAGATCCATGGGTTCATTCCGCTGTACATCCGCCCGCTGTTTTGTAGCGGTCAGGGTCCGTTTCGCTGGGCCGCGCTGTCGGGCGACCCGCAGGACATCTATACGACCGACCGTGCGATCCTCGAGCTGTTCCCTGAAAAAGTCGCGCTGCGGCGGTGGATCGAGCTGGCGCAGGCGCAGGTGAAGTTCCAGGGCCTCCCGTGTCGGATCTGCTGGCTCGGCTACGGCGAGCGCGAGCGGGCCGGTTTGCTGTTCAATGAGCTCGTGCGCACCGGCAAGGTCAAGGCGCCGATCGTCATCGGGCGTGATCACCTCGACTGCGGCAGCGTCGCCTCGCCCAACCGCGAGACCGAGGCCATGAAGGACGGGTCCGACGCGATCGGCGACTGGCCGGTCCTCAATGCATTGATCAACACCGCCGCCGGCGCGTCGTGGGTGTCCGTGCATCACGGCGGCGGCGTCGGCATCGGCTACTCGCTGCACGCAGGCATGGTCGTCGTCGCCGATGGCACCGAGGGCGCCGCGCGTCGCCTCGCGCGTGTCCTCGTCACCGACCCCGGCATGGGCGTCGTTCGTCACGTCGACGCCGGCTACGAGGAGGCCCTCGAGTTCGCCCGCGCCCACGACGTGCGCGTGCCCGGCCGCACCACCCTGATGGGGGACCCGTGAGCCGCACGGTGCTCATCGAGCCCGCGCAGCTGGTCACGCTCGCGGATGGCCCGAAGGACAGGCCGCGTGCCGGCGCTGCGCAGGCCGAGCTGGGGCTGCGCGCGGGTCACAGCGTCGTGATCGACGGCGAGCGCATCGCCTGGGTCGGCCCCGAAAGAGACCGCCCGCGCACGCCGGGCGCGACCGAGGTCGACTGTCGCGGCAAGGCGGTGCTCCCCGCGCTGGTCGACAGCCACACGCACCTGGTGTGGGGCGGCGACCGCAAAGATGAGCTCGAGCTGCGCCTCGGCGGCGCCGACTACGAGCACATCTTCGCCGCGGGCGGCGGGATCCTGTCGAGCGTGCGCCAGACCCGGAGCATCGATGACGACGAGCTGCTCGCGCAGAGCCGCGTCCGCCTCGAGCGCATGCGTCGCAGCGGCACGACCAGCTTCGAGATCAAGAGCGGCTACGGGCTCGACCTCGAGACCGAGCTGCGGCAACTGAGGGTGGCTCGACGCCTGGCCCAAGAGACAGGTGCGCGCGTCCGCACGACCTGCCTCGCCGCCCACGCCTTGCCGGCGGACCTGCGTGATAGCCCGGCCGGTCGCGTCGAGTTCGTGCGCCGCGTCTGCGAGGACATCCTCCCCGCCGTCGCGGCCGCCGGCCTCGCCGATTTTTGTGACGTGTTCTGCGATCGCGGCGCCTTCACGCCCGACGAGACGCGACAGATCTTGCTCGCCGCCCGCGCACTCGGGGTCGCGCCGCGCCTGCACGCCAACGAGTTCGGCCATACCGGCGGGGCCCTGCTCGCCGCGGAGCTACACGCGCTGTCCGCTGACCACCTGCTGCACCTCGACGACGCCGAGCGCGCCGCGCTGCGTGACGCTGGCGTCGTCGCAACATTACTGCCGGGCACCTCGCTCGTGCTCGGCAAGCCGTTCGCCGACGGCCGCGCGCTCGTGAGCGCCGGCGTCGCAGTTGCGGTCGCCTCCGACTGCAACCCGGGCAGCTGCGCCCTCGAGAGCCTGGCGCTGGTGCTCGCGCTGGCCTGTTACGGCTGCCGGCTCTCGCCCGCGGAGGCCCTGTGCGGCGCGACGCACAACGCCGCGTGCGCGCTCGTCCTCGCGGACGAGGTCGGCCGCATCGAGCCCGGCATGAGCGCCGACCTGCTGATCCTCGCGACGCCCGACTATCGCGACCTCGTCTATCACGCCGGTTCACCCCTGATCTCGGCCGTGTATCAACGCGGCACGCAGGTCGCCTGACGACGGCGCGCATGCGCATGCGCAACCTGAAATTCGGCCTTCCGGCTGGTCTTCTCTCGTGGGGCTCGTGGGCAGCGCGCCCGCGACGCCGCGGACTTTGGCGATGCACGCGGCGAGCTGTGGATCGATATCCACGAGTGTCTCGCCGACCCGAGTATTGCGTTTGCTAGTTATTGCCAAAGTCTGCGAGGAATGACGGGAATGCGGGCACAATTCCCTTGACGTTGTAACGAGAATTTTCCCTGGCGACGCCTATCTATCGGGTGCACACTCACATGACGGCATACGAGATGTCGCTGCTGGAGCATTTGCCATGAACCGCAACTCCCGGAATGAGCACTCCGCCACGAACATGCAGACCCAGGGTGTCCTCGCGGTCACGGTCGGCCAGGGGGGCCGGACGGTTCGTCCGCCGGGACCGGATGCCTGCGCGTCGTGTGAGCCGCTGTCGACCTTCCCGTGCGTGCGGGTGCGCGAGGACCACGAGCTCGTGCATGTGCTGACGGAGCTGCCCGGCATCGACGCGGACGAGCTCGAGATCTCGGTCGACGGCACGCTGCTGACCCTGCAAGGCCGTCGCAAGGAGAACAGCGGGCTGTTCCGGGTCGACCGCGGGCTGCAAAAATTCCTGTGTCGGATCGAGCTACCGAGCGCCGTCGATCCCACGCGTGGCGAGGCCTACCTCGACATGGGCGTGCTGTCGCTGACGCTGCCCAAGCTGGTCAGCGAGCGCCCGCGGACCGTCAAGCAGAGCCACTGACCGCCAGGTCGGCCCGGATTGACCGGCGTGGTTATCGGGTTGTCGACGACCTGGGCGCCGACCCGGACGCCGACCCGGACGCCGACCTGGACGCCGACCTGGACGCCGAAGTGGACACCGAAGTGGAGCGCCACGACCAGATCGTCACGTCCCGCTTCCCTAGCCGATCTGGACCTCCGTGAAGAACTCGCGGGTCACGTTGCGCAGTTTACTATCGACCATGAACACGTGGGCCCGGCCCATGTGGCCGTCGAAGTCGACGAGCAGCCAGACTTCGACCGCCCAGTGCTTGCTGTTGGCCAGGCACGGGGGGGTCCAGCCGATGACGACCGGCGGGCCGAGGTTGTCGTGGCTGCGCTCGCGCATGGAGCGCTCGTAGCCGGCGTGGCCGCGGACGGCCGCGAGCACGTCGCGCACGACCGGCTGCTGGACGCTCTTTCGCCAGTCGCTAAAGAACCGCAGCTCCTCGACCTCCTGGCCCTTGGGTCGCACGAGGCCGACGTAGGTCTCGCTGGCGTCGATCTCCCCGTAGTCGGGGACGTCGAACTCCGGGTAGAGGTTGCCCGCGTCGATCTCGCGGTCGCGGGCCTTGAGGGCGTTCTCGACGTCGGCCGCCTCGCGGTCGGTGTAACTGAGATAGAGGCGCAGCAGCAGCGCCTCGCTCGGCAGGCGGTGGTCCCAGTCGAGCACCACGTGCGCCGCGGCGTACCGACGGTCACCGAACGCGAGGATGTCCGGCAATGACGCGGCGAGCTTCTTGCGCACGTCGGGGGTCGGGCCGAGGCCCTGCTGCGCCACACGGGTGTGGACCTTGAGCCGCTGGAGGAGGGCCGTGCGGACGAGGGCCGGGTCGTCGTGTTTGCTCATGCAGTCCTCGAAGCGACGGGAGAAGCGACGGGAGAAGCGGATGCAGAAACGGCCGCACGCACCGCGGAGATGACGGAGGCGATCGCCGACTGCTTGAGCTTGAGGCTCGCGGGGTGAACGATGAGCCGGCTGGTGACGTGAAGAATGGTGTCGGTCTCCCGGAGGTTATTTTGCCGCAGCGTCTCGCCGCTCTCCACAAGATCGACGATCTGGTCGGACAGCCCTGTGAGCGGGCCCAACTCGACCGAACCTGCCAGCGGGATGATCTCCGGCTGGATCCCGCGTGAGCGGTAGTGGCGCAGGGCGAGGCGCGGATACTTCGTGGCGACCCTCAGGGCCATGCCACGGCGTAAAGTGACCGGTCTGTCGGCGGGCTCGGCGACCACCAGCCGGCACGCGCCGATCCCGAGGTCGACCGGCTGGTAGAGGTCGCGTGCTTCCTCGCACAGCGTGTCGTAGCCGGCGACCCCGAGGTCCGCGACCCCGTGTTCGACGTAGGTGGGGACGTCGACCGGCTTGACCAAAAGCACGCGCAGGCCGCCCGGGAGGTCGAGGAGCAGGCGTCGGTCGTGTTCGCCGGTCAGCAGGGCGGCGAGGTCGAGGCCGGCCTGAGCGAGCAGCGGGATCGCCTGGGTCAGGATCCTGCCTTTTGGCAGGGCGAGGGTGAGGGTGAGGCTGTCAGCTCTGGGCGCCATGGAACCTGCGGATCTTGGCGCCGACCTTGCGGAGGCGCTTCTCAATGGTCTCGTAGCCGCGATCGAGGTGATAGACGCGGCGGATCTCCGTCTTGCCGCTGGCGACCAGACCGGCGAGCACCAGGCTGGCGCTCGCGCGCAGGTCGGTCGCCATCACGGTGGTGCCCATGTACTTCGCCGGGCCCTTGATGATCGCCACGTTGCCGTTGACGTGGATGTCGGCCCCCAGGCGCACCAGCTCCGGCACGTGCATGAAGCGGTTCTCGAAGATCGTCTCGGTCAGGATGCTTTGACCGTGCGCGCACGTGGCGAGCACCATCATCTGCGCCTGCATGTCGGTCGGGAAGCCCGGGTGCGCGCGCGTGACGATGTCGATCGGCCGCAATTCATCGGGGCCGATGACCCGCAGGCCCCGCGGTTCGACGATGCAGCGCGCCCCGGCCTCCTCGAGCTTGGCGATCACGGCGTGCAGGTGGTCGACCGGGGCGTGCTCGAGCAGGACGTCCCCGCGGGTGACCGCCGCCGCGACCATGAAGGTGCCGGCCTCGATGCGGTCGGGGAGGATCGCGTGGTCGATGCCATGCAGGGTCTCGACGCCCTCGATCTCCATCGCCGAGGTGCCCGCGCCGTGGATCTTGGCGCCCATTTTATTGAGCACGACCGCCAGCTCCTGGACCTCGGGCTCGCGCGCGACGTTCTCCAGGCGCGTGGTCCCCTTCGCCAGCGCGGCGGCCATCATCACGTTTTGCGTGCCGCCGACGGTGATCACGTCGAAGGTGAACTGGGCGCCCCTCAGCCGGCGCGCCTTGAGCTCGACGTAGCCGTGGGCCATCGTGATCTTCGCGCCGAGGGCCTCGAGCCCGCGCAGGTGCTGGTCGATCGGGCGCGCGCCGATGGCACAGCCGCCCGGCAGCGACACCCGGCACTTGCCGTAACGGGCCAGCAGCGGGCCCATGACGGTCACCGAGGCGCGCATGGTCTTGACCAATTCGTAGGGTGCCTCGAGCGGCCCCGCGGCGACGCCGGCCGGGTCGATGACGAGGGTGCGGTCGCCCTCGACGGTGCAGCCGAGCTCGACGAGCAGCTCGCCCATGGTCTTGACGTCGCTGAGCCTGGGCACGTGGCGCAGGGTGGTCGGCGTATCGGTCAACAGCGCGGCGCACTGGATCGGCAGGGCCGCGTTCTTGGCCCCGAGGATGCGGATCTCTCCGCTCAGTCGCTGGCCCCCGTGAATGACGATCTTGTCCATCCGCTCCTAACGCGCCCCGTCTCTGGTTTTATCCTGAAGCCGGGTCGGTTCGGCGAGCGCGGACAGCAGCGTCTCGCGCCCGTCCGACGCGGCCACGTCGGGGCTCCAGCCGGCGGCCACCAGGCCCCCGGGGCAACGATCGATGGCATCGACGCGGACCTCGCGTTCGATGCCGGTGTACGTGTGATGAATCAAGGTCTGACTGTGTAGCAGACGCCCGTGCTCGACGGAGACCACCGCGGTGCGCTCGCTCCACAGGCCCTCGTCGAGCGGGTGCCCGTCGCTCCAAAAGCTGGAGATCACCGCGACCCTGCCGTCGGCTTCGCCGGCCCCGAGCTCGAAGATGCCGTCGAGGCGCTCGCGCCACGACATCGTCGTGCACGGCCTGAAGTGGTTGTCCCGGCCGCCACCGCGGGTCTTCGTGTCGACACATGCCGAACGATTACAGCGGGCCTCCACCCGGGCCCCGCGCCAGGTCTCGCCGATGGCGGCCAGGCGCGCCGGCAATTGCGGCCAGGCCAGCGCCACGGCGTCCTCGACCGGGTCCCAGGTCCGCTCGTGGCACGGGGCGTCCGGCGAGGCCGGGCCGGCGAGCGCGGCCGACAGCGCGAATTCCCGGTGCAGCGACTTTTGCTGGGTCTTCGGGCCGCGGAACACCGCGCGGCCGGTGAACACCCTGTCCTGCGGGACAGGCCCGGGTGGCCACGCGTCGGCGCGGGCGCCGGGCTCAGCGCCGACCGCCATGAAGCTCTCGCTGTGCTCGGCCTCGGCGCGCAACATCTTCTCCAGGCCGGGCGGATAGGTCTCGTCGACGCGCACGCGATACACCTGCGGGCACACCGGCGGCTGCCAGGCGAGCGTGGCCACGCGGGTCGCGGCCGGTCGCGGTGCCAGGTCGAAGTCGGCCTGCAACACCTCGGGTGCGACCCCGGACGGCTCGCCCGGGGCGCAGGCCAGGATGCCCGCCATCATCATCACCATCATGACGGGCAGGGCGAGCGAGGTGGGTGTCATCGCGGGGTTCACGGCACCAGGTAAGGCCCGAGCCGGCGCCGGAACTCGGTGTCACTGAGGCTCGCGGCGTCCTCGTCCATCGCGTTGAGCTCCTCGACGATCGCCTCGACGGCGACGCGGGCGTCGACCTTGCGGTCGTCGGCGAGGAACCCGGAGAATACTGTCTCGCCGGCAGCGGCGCGGGCGATCTCCTTGCCGCGGTTGTGTTCGTCCAGGTCGGTGAAGAACACGTAGCGAAACGCGCGATTATAGTCCTGCTCACGGTAGATCTCGAACATCGTCTTGTGGTCGACCGGGGGCATGGGCGCGAACCATGCCAGAGCCGGCGGCGAAGCAAAAGCCGACGACGCTTCGCCGCCCGGACTGCGCCCCGACACCGGCCGACGTTCACCGTCACCTTCGTATTGCATGCGTGCAGGCCGTTCGCGCCGGCTGCGCAGGCCCCCGCTGCTGCCACG
>JAYUXQ010001186.1:0-2808 GCA_043752905.1 Nannocystis sp.
GCGTGACTCGTTGTGGTCGACCGCGCGGGCCAGTTGCTCGACCAGCGAGCGCGTGCGCTCGGAGCCGCGGGCGAGGTCCGAGAGGTGCAGGACGTACGGGTGCTCGACCGCGCAGCGGATCAGGAACTCGAGCAGCTGGGCGGTCGCGGTGGTCTCGTGGCTGCGCTCGCGGGCGGCGCGGACGAGGTCGCCGTACTGCTTGACGGTCGGCGAGCGCTCGCCGAGCGCGGTCGACAGCTGGAGGACCACCGGCGCGAACGGGCCGAGGCCGTCGCCGTCGCTGGTCCAGCAGCTGCCCTCGACGAACACGCCGTCGCCGAGCTGGACCTCGCGGCGCAGCTCCGACATTAATCTCGCCTTGCCCATGCCCTCCGGCGCCTCGACGAGGATCGTGCGGATCGGCTTGCTGCGCGCGCTGACCCGCGTATTCTCCGGGCGCAGCACCTCCGACGCGCGCACGAGGAGAATGTCGAGGTAGTCGGCGCGGTCGACGAAGGGCAGGTGCTCGACGAGCACGCGCGCGAACTCGCGGCGGTCCTGCGCGGTCTTCTGGCGGTCACGGATGTGCACCGACTCGCGGCGCAGCAGCTCGAGCACGATGCTGCGGGCGCTCTGCGGGCGCACGTTGGGGTCGGGGCTCAACATGCGCCCGACCAGCTCGGCGACCACCGGGCCGGCCTGTTGCAGCAACGCACCGGCGAGCTCGGGGCGCCAGTCGATCTGGTTACGCAGCGCCTCCTTGAAGGTGCGCGAGGGGAACGGCCGGGAGCCCCTCACCGCGGTGTAGATCGTCGCGGCCAGCGAGTAGATGTCGCTGCGCGCGTCCGTCGGCTCGCCCTTGAGTTTTTCCGGGGCCGAGAAGCCGGGCGTGCCGAGCACCGCGAATTCGCCGTCGAGCTTGCTGGCCACCTTTTGCCGGCGAAAGATGCGGGCGAGGCCGAAGTCGATCAGCTTGGCCTGAGGTTGGCTGCCGTCGGTGTCGGGCTGGCAGACGATGACGTTGCTCGGCTTGATGTCCTCGTGGACAAAGCCCAGCGTGTGGATGTAGTCGATGGCCCGCGCCAGCTGCACGAAGATATCGACGATGCTCTCGCGCGACGCGCTTCGCAGGTAGTCCTGCAAGCTCTGCCCCGAGATCAGCTCCTGCGTGAAGTACACCATCTCGTCCTCGTAGCGCCCGAAGTCGTAGACCGCGGCGAGGTTGGGGTGGTGTAGCTGCGTCAGCAGGCGAAACTCCGCCTTGAACGCGAGCGTGATGTCGTCGCCAGGGACGCCTTGCGTGTTGCCGAAGCTGCGCGTCACCTGAGCCTTGCGCAGGCTGTCGAGGTGACGGCTGCTGTGCGCGTGCGAGCCCGGGGCGATGGTGGCAGACGGCAGCTCGCTCGAGCGCGAGCCCGGTGGGTCGAGGCTGGCGTCGCGACGAATGACCTTGAGGGCCACCGAGCGGTCCTCAAGCTCGTCGTAAGCCTCGTAGACCGCCCCGAACCCGCCACGCCCCAGCAGCCCGCGGACCTGGTAGCGACCCGCGATGCGCTCAGGCATCGGCGGCTGCTCCTCTACGTCCCCCGCCGTGGACTTGTTATGGGCGTCGGGAAAAATCATGAAGGCTCGAGCGGGCGGCCGGACTGTAACGGCGAACGCACACACGGACAACGGGCCGCGCCCGGCCGCGTTGCACGTGAATGCCGAGTATTCCACACGGCCACCCGCGCCAGCGCGAAAAATCGGCGGTCGGCCGGCCGCGGACCCGGCCCGTGACGACAACGGTGCGAAGCTTGCGTGCCTCGCCCGGACAATCTCGCGTCGGCATCCGGGATTCATGTGCCGGGCCGCGCGACTCCGGGCCCGGGGCGGTCTAGAGGCGTCGAGGGCCCCACGGCGGGGTCTCGGCCTCGCCGCTCGCGCGTCTCGCGCTAAATGCAGCGCGACCGATCGCAGCCTCGCCGGTGTCGATGCATTGCTCGTAGGCGGCGCGCTCGATGGCGAGGCGCTCGGCCTCGGGACGTCCGAGGGCGCCGAGCAGCCCGCGCTTGAACGCGGCGACGGCGGTAGGCGAGCGCGATCGCAGGCGGCGGGCGACGTCACGGACGCGGGCGAGGCCGGCCTCGAGGTCGGTGACGGTCTCGTGCACGAGGCCGATGCGCAGCGCCTCGTCGGCCCCGATCTCCTCGCCGGTACAGCCGAGGCGCAGGGCCTGCGCCGGTCCGACCAGCGACGCGAGCTCGGCGGTGCCGCGCGCCCCTGGGAGGATCCCCAAGCCGGTCTCTGGCAGGGCGAAGCGGGCGGTCGGCGTGGCCAGGCAGTAGTCCGCGGTCAACACGAACTCGGCGCCCCAGCCGAAGGTGACGCCGTGCGTCAGCACGATCGTGTACAGCGGCGCGTGGCGCAGGCGCTGCATGATCCCCCGCTGGCGGACCACGTGGAGCTTGACGCGATCGTCGGTCCAGCCGACGCGCTCGCTGACGTTGGCGCCGGAGATGAAGATCGGGGTGCCGCGACCGCTGACCCGCCGGCTGGTCGTGCACAGGCACGAGACCTCGCTCTCGGCCACGAGCAGGTCGCACAGCGCCTCGAAGGCGTCGAGTTCGACGCCACCGATCTCGTTGGCCTTGCCGTGCTCGAGGTCGAGGCGCAAAAGGCCCAGCGCGGGGTCGAAGTCGGGGTGGAGGGGCGCGATGCGCTGCAGGTCCATCGGCCGGGAGAGTAACCGATGTGGATCACCGCTGTCAGGGCAGGCGCGCGAGGTCCTCCGGGCGATCGAGGTTGTCGTGGATCGCAGGGTCGTCGACGGTGATCGTTCGTCGCAGC